>JAPKEI010000295.1 GCA_028872685.1 Verrucomicrobiota bacterium
ACCGCGTACTCAAACTGCTGCGGCTTAAAGGCCGGCGGCGTTGCGATGACTACCAAATCAGCACCCGAGTCGATCGCCGCCTTGTAGCCATCGAGCCCACCAAAGACCCTATCCTCGGGAACGTCTACCCAATCATTAAACTGCTTTCTAAAACCGTCGACCCGGTCCTTGGCCTTCTTCGCATTCACGTCGGCCACAGCGACGAGCTTGGTGTTACCCTTGGTATTCCTGATCTGGCTCACGGCACCGCTGCCACGGCCCCCACAGCCCACGAGCGCCACGCTTATCGTGTCGCTGACGGCAGCGTGCGCCACACGTTCGATTGGTAACTGGCTAAGCACCGCACTTGCGGCGGCCACCTTGCCGGAGGATTTCAGGAAATGACGCCGGTTAACGTTGGTTTTAGATTTTTTTTTCATGGCAATTAAAGGATTATCTGTTCGAATTTCTGTCTTCCGAAAACTCTACCGTTTTGTTGACGACTGTCCAGCCTCACTTGAAGAAATATAGCCGCTAGTCAAGCGGCACATCATATTCGACACCGTTGTTCCAGTGCGCCTTCATTTCCACCTGAGCAGGTACTTCGAGCGGGCGAACAATTCGCATACCCATGAAAGTGGCATCGGTAAGATACCAAATACTCTTGGGCAGCTGCGGATCCTGTTGTTTCCAATTGGGACCAGAAAATATACGAGCCGAACTGCGCATAGTGCTTTTGGGGAAATTGGGGTGAAACGACCCGCCCCTCGCCACATGCGGATACGGTTTATTACCCTTCACCCAGGGATCGACAAGAGTACTCTTCGATACTTTGTACGGCGCCCCACCATCGAGAACCCATTCAAACACATTGCCATGCATATCGTGCAAGCCCCAGGGGTTGGGGGTTTTAATGCCAATCTTGCGGTAGCCCACATCAAAGGTCACCGGATCCAGCGTGTTGCCGCTGTTCCACGTTTTGGCGTTCAACGTGGCACGGTCGGACTCGTTGCCCCATGAGAATGCCGTGGTTGTACCCGCGCGACAGGCATATTCCCATTCCGCCTCGGTCGGTAGCCGATAAAAATGGCCGGTCTTGGCACTGAGCCATTGACAGTATTTATTAGCCGCATGTTGCGTCATGGAAATGGCCGGGTGCTGCCCCGTACCCATTCCGAAATCCATGTTCACATAAGGCTTAGTGGGAGTGGCGACCGAATCGAGATAATACTCCGTCGTGCCTTTTTTTAGTTTCACGTTTTTCTCGTAGTACATGAACTTGTGATACTCATCCCAAGTGACCTCATGTTTGCCAATCCAGAAAGCCGACACAGTGACACGCCGCTGCGGGCCTTCATTTTCATCACGGCCTTCTTCGTCTGCGGGGCTGCCCATCAGGAAGGTGCCGCCCTTGATGGGAACCATCGTGAAATCGGATAACGTGTCCGGCACCTTGTCCACGAACAACTCCATATCCCCCTCAGCCACCGGCTTGTGTTTGGCCATGATTTTAGCGCGGATGGCATCGACGATTTTGGTTTCGTCCTCACCTTTGATGGTTTTTTTCTTGGGCGTAAGCTGCAAGCCATCCGGCCAAGTTGCGCCTTGGTCAATCCATAACGCAATCAGCGCGATCTCCTCTTTCGAGGGCCGCTGTTCTTTTTCCTCGGGAGGCATCACTTCCTCGTCATCTAAAGGCAAGGTCATGGATTCCCAAACCGTACTACGCTCGTGATCGCCGGGCCGGATGCGCCGCCCTTTGATGGCCTTCTCTTTGATGTCGAGTTGATAGCCGCCGCCGTGCTCTTCCGCTTCCCCCTCGCGATGGCAGCCCACGCAGTTGTACTCCAGGATCGGCTTGATCTGCTTCACAAAATCCACCTTAGCCGGCTCAGCAGGTTTACCCGCATTGCCCTTCGCTGGCTTATCCTCATTGGCCCCCGTGGCGCAGGCAATCAGCAACGCCAATCCAATCAATCCAAAAACGCGTAAAAACATGTGGAGGTCAATGAAGCGAATTACCGCAAAAAAGTCAATCTTGTGAAGCCACCTACTCCGTCAAAAAATTATCTTTTACCAAAGCGCAAGCCTCCTTAATGGGACCGGCGCTGACGGCGATTTAGTCGACTGCCTTTAGCTCCTTGAGCATTTCCAATAGATTACGCGTGAGGAGCGTGGAGGCGTTGGGAAGGAAGCGCGAGGTGCCGAGCCACGTTTCGTAGCCACCGAGTTCGTGTTGGTTCGGCGGAGGTAGATAACCGTAGCCGCCGTTGGCTAGCTCGATCAAAAACGTACGCTGGAACGGGCTCTTGTCCTTGATCTCCAAACCGATTTCCACGAGCACCTCGAACGGCATGGAAACAATTGCCTGATCGCCGATGCGAATGGCCTGCACAATCACCTTCTCCGTGCGCGGGGCATCAGGCGCGGCATACTGCAGGGTTTTCGAAGCATAGGAACTGGCCTTTCTGTGCCAGCCTAGGATCGCCTCGCGTTCCTTGGGCGACAACGCCAACACTTTGCGGGCGCGTGCCACTTCGGCTTCGGTGGGGATGCGATAGCGCAGTTCCACCACGCGCTGGCGCACGGCGATGATGGGGTTGTCGTGATAGGTCTCGATGCCCTTGACGGCGATCCAAGCGGCGGTGGCCATCTTGGTGGCGACAACGCGCACCTGCTCAAAGGGAGCGCGTGGCGGACGTTTACTGTCAAAATCGATATTGTTGATGTCGCCGGAAGCACCGTTGCTCATTAGCGCCACAAAGTTGGCTGGCGGATTCAGGCCGCCTACGCGGTGCGGCATGATGCGCGCAAATTCCCCGAAGTAATCAGCTGAGGCCATGCCCACCACGCGGCCATCCTTTTCGGTAACCCTCGGAATACCGCCGACGTAATGCAGCGCGTAGTTGGCCACCAAACCCAGCGGCTTGCCGCGGGTAGTGCGTGCATACACTACGCATAGCTCCGGATCAATCGGCCCGGCGGGTTTCACAATCGCATCCCGCGGCGGGTTCATGCGTACCTTGTCCTTGAGTCCCCAAGGATTCAGATCCATCCGGCCGGGCTTCAGATACCAGCGGCGGTTGTACACCTCGCTGGCCTCCTCGGCGGACCCAAAACCAACCTTTGCAGGTTCCAGCGATTGGATGGCCTTAATGAGTGCTTGGCGCAGGCCTTCACGGCGCGTTTTTTCATAAGCAATGCGCCCGGGCGAAGTGTCGCCGCCCTTGGGGGCAGTATGCGTGTGGGTGCCGGCGATGAGCATTTGCTCCGGTTTCCAGCCGGTCACCTTGGCTACGTCCGCCTTGGCTTCATCACACATTTCACGGCCCACACCGATGGCGTCCATCACGGCAATTACCGCGCGCCCTTGGCCGTTTTCAAATGCCAGCGCGCGCACGTGCAAGGGGTCATGCACATAGGTGGATTTGCCCGAACGCAATTGGAAGGGTTTCACGGTCGGCGAAATATCCACTATCGCCGTGCCCACCCGCAGTCCGGCAGCCTGTAGGGTGAGAGTAGCACCAACGGTGAGAACCAAAACGAGTGTGAAAAGGCGTTTCATTTAGCTGAGTCTACACTTAC
>JAPKEI010000296.1 GCA_028872685.1 Verrucomicrobiota bacterium
TTCCCACATTATCCACATCGATTTGACTTCCCAACCCCCTGTTTTTACAGGCTCTATGCACGCGGGGTGGATAACTGCCTATGTTGTCAACAGGCACCACTCCGATAGTTTGGCACTCAATTTGCTGTGTCATCGGTGCAATGAAAAATTTGGCCCCAATTGATATTTTATTCCTATGCCTCACCGCAGGCACCGCTGCCTTCGCAGTGGTATGCGTGGTTCTGATGCGCTCTTAGTGCCGTTCACGCAAAGCGATCATCAGTCCACGGATCAGCCGTGTTCGAGTAGCCGCGCACTTCCCGGAAGCCGAGGATGTCGCGATCGAGGAAAATGATTTCGCTGGCCCACTTGGCACCCTTCCACGCGTAAAGCTTGGGAATAATCACCCGCGCCGGACCGCCGTGCTCCACGGGCACGGGCGCGCCATTCCATGTCGTACTGACTCCACGTGGTGACGCAGTGGAAATCGCTGGTGTCGGCGAACTGTTCCAACGCCATAAACTGCTCCCAATCGAGCGTCACCGGGTTTTCCACTAACCCGTGAATTTTCAACCGCCAATCCACCGGCGCCACTTCCGGCTGGATGCCCATATCGAGCACCGGAAAATTCGCCACCTCCCGCTGCCCCGGCGGAAGTCGATCCACGGAACGCACCACACGCTGTGCTGGCCCGGCTTGCTTGGCCACCCAACGCTCCTTAGCCGCGATGTATTTATCCTTCATCCCCTATTGGGTGCGAACGACATCACCGGGTTTCAAAATGGTTTCTGCGGTAGTCTGAATTTTCTGTGTGCCGCGGACTACTTCGATAACCCGGCCGGCTGTTTCAATTTTTGACAAGCTCAGCCCCTTTTCCCACGGCACTTTTTTGCTCACGCCGGTGGTGGTGTCGATGACGGTGACGGCTCCTTTTTTGAAGGCGGCCCCGGCGATGTCGAAAGTGGTGTTAATAGCGGTTTTGGTTACCGCGCCGCCGACTTTGATCGTCGTCTCGGCAATGGCTCCGGTGGTTTTAAGCGTGTAAGTGGCAACGGTTTTGCAACCGATCACGGCTATTGCCGCTAACATTAATAGGAGTCGAACCGTCATGGGGAAACGAACCGCAGCACATCGCCGGGCTCGAGGAGGGCTTTGTTTGTGCCGTCGAGTTGTTCGTCGCCGCGTTCAATTTTGCACGGGCCGGGCGGGCGATTGAGGCCGGCGGTGCGGCGGGCGGTGTACACGGTCATGCCCTCACGCCACGGCACTACTTTTTGCAGGCCGGTTTCGGGAACGAGTACGGTGATGATTTGCGGCACTTGGGTGGCTTCCCCGCCGGGATTGATCGCCACATCCACTGCCAAACCGACGACAGCGTTTTGCGCGCCGGCTACGGGATTGCCTCCGGACGTGATGGTGCCCGTGGCAAACCGTACCACGGTTTTACAGCCTACCGCAAAGAGCAACAGGCCGAGTGCACCGTGGCAAACGATGCGTGTTACATAGTGCAAACCAAATCGCGCTCGGGCACGATGCCCCAGCGTTCGCTAACCTCCTTGTGCCCAGGCTGCAAGCTCCAGCGATCGGGCAACGGCTCGGGGCCGTCGAAATTCGGATTGGCGCCCTTCAAATCCATACAACCGGCGTTGTTGCCGATGTCGGTAATGAAATCGCGCTCGTCGTCGGTAAGGGAAATTGCCGGCAACGCGGCAAGGTCATCAAGCTTGGCCTCGATGGTTTTGGCATCGTCGCCCGCTTCCTGAATAAGCGTGGGGATGACGCTTTCTACCGCCGGATGCGCGAGATTCCAAAGGCACGCGAGTTGCAGCAGCGACACACCGTGCGACTCAGCCACTTCGCGCATACGATCAATTTTCTCGCTGCCGCGTTCCACCCAGCCGGACGGCCGATACACGCGGTGGTCGCCCTCGGCAAAGACGTGCCCCGGCCGCACATCACCGTGAAACAACCCACCGTGATCCACCACACGCGTGATGACTTTCACGCCAAACTCTTCCGCCGCCGGCAACACCAGCGCGCCCGGCCACGGCTCGAGCGGATTGAGAATCACCATCGCCCAATCGATCGTGTCGGCGAATTTTTCCATGCACAAAAGCATATCCAACGTGAAACCATTAGCCGGCCCGGGCGCGATGCCCAGTCGCTCGGCAAGCCCAGCTTTTTTCAACGCAGCCATGCCTTCCCAAACCGCTTCGCTGGTGTAGCCGGTCACGTCGGGATTGTGCAGCAGCAGCAAATCAAAATGCTCCGCGCCGCAGCGTTCGAGTTCCTTTTCCGTGGCCATTCGGAGGTAATCGGCATAATCGTCCGCCGTGCGCAGATTGGCATCGGTGAATCGCGGGAAGCCACGCGAGCCTGCGCGTTCGCCGTTGTAAAAATCGTGCCCCACCGCGCCCACGAGGCAATAGCTATCGCGCGGTTTGCCGGCGAGCCCGCGCGAGAGAATTTCGTCCGACGCGCCTTGACCGTACACGTCGGCCGTCATGAAGGTGCGCGCGCCCTTTTCGTATGCGCGATCGATGAGCGCGAGAAAGCGATCTTCGTCGAGCTTCTCGCCGAAGTGCATATAGCGGCCCCCGCTCCAAGTGCCAAACGCTGTACGTGTCAAATCCACCGCGCGGGAGCATACCAAAAAATGGCCGTTTTTCAATGCTGCAGTTTGGTCGCCTGTGAATGGAAAAACATTTCCGCCGCGTCGCCCTTCTTTTAAGGTCCCCAAATGTTCACTGTGGCGGACCTATTCGACCTCAGCCAAACCGAGCACGCCGCCCTCCTTGAAGGCGACGGCCCGGCGTGGGAGGCATTGCCGCGCATCAGCGATTACCTTGCAGCCAACTTGCAGCCGGCCAATCACGCCAGCGTTTCGCCCAACGCGGTGATTGGCGAAAATGTGTTTCTCGGCGAGGGCACCATGGTGGAGCCGGGCGCGTTCATTGAAGGCCCGGCTATCATCGGCGCGAATTCCCAAATCCGCCACGGCGCGTATATCCGCCCCAATGTCATTATCGGCGACAACTGTGTAATCGGCAATTCGTGCGAACTTAAAAACGTGCTGCTGTTCAACGACTGCCACGTGCCACATTTTAATTATGTGGGCGATTCCATTCTAGGCCATCACGCGCATCTTGGCGCGGGTGTGGTGCTGTCCAATTTCAAATCGCTCCCCGGCAATGTGACCGTGCAGCTCGGTGATGAAAAAATCGACACGGGCCTGCGCAAGTTCGGCGCGCTCATTGGCGATCACGCGGAGCTGGGCTGCAACAGCGTGCTCAACCCCGGCAGCATCATCGGCCGCCGCAGCGTGGTGTACCCGAATGCGAACTGGCGCGGCGTACTCGCAGCGGATCGCATTGCAAAACATCGCGGTGAGATGGAAATTGTGGAGAGAACTTTCAAGGATCAATGATCCTCTCCTCCGACCATCAACCCGCCGAATCCTCCAGCCTTGAAACGCAGGTGGCGGAAATATTCGGCCCCGGCGGACTATTATCCAAATCCAAAAACTTCGAATACCGGCCCCAACAACAAGCGATGGCGACAGGCGTGGCGCGGGCTTT
>JAPKEI010000297.1 GCA_028872685.1 Verrucomicrobiota bacterium
GAAATCATGCAGGCGCGTGAGGCGATCCTTGCAGGTGACATACACCTTGCCATTAATCACCTGCAGGCCAAAGGGCTCATACATGCCTGCGGCAAAGCGTTTCCACTTGAGGTTCGCCAGTGACTTGTCGATCCCAGAGACAATCCACACATCGCCGCCATGGGTGCATACTGCCATGCGGCCATCAGGAAAAAAGGCGAGGGCTGAAGTGCGAAGCCACACATTGCCGGGAACCTTTCCGGGTAAGGTAAGAGTATCAAGCGTGTAAGCCTCATCATTTGAACCAATCGCGCCATTGGTGGTGATCACCTCAGGCCAACGTTGTTTTCCGCCCTTGAGGCGTTGGGCTGGGTCGGGCAATTCATTCTTCAGCTTCAGAAGCCCAAGATATCCGGCCATGGAAAGCAGTTGTGCATCGCTCTGACCGCTGTAGCGGATGACCTGAAAGAGGCGACCTTGTTTGGAGGGAGGGATGGTAAGCACCATCCGGTTGCGCTCATCAAAGCTCCACTGCAGGTCGTCGGTCTGGCCGAAGGTGGCCGCGGCAGTGAACTGGCCCAGGCCCTGTTTGGCGGGCAAGCCACTCACAATGATTTGGCCGGATGGGTTGTCCGCAGCTTTAACGAGTTTTACCGTTGGCGCCTTGGGATTAAGAAAGCCGTTACGAAGGCCCGGCATTTCCAATTGGCCCACGCTCAGTTGCAGCGATTGTGGGCCTGCAGCAACGCGCAGGGTATGAACGATGGCCCCAAAGCCCTCCGCCTTGGCGGGCATTTCTAAAATGTCACGGCCATTGATGGAATAGGAGAGCACAAGGTTATCCTCGTGAAGATAGTGGCCGCGGTATTCCATCCACTTGGAAGGAATAGGGCCGCGGGGAAGGAGATTTTCTTTCGGATAATTGAAGGTGCCTTCATGTGCCCATTGCCATGACTGCAGGCCGGCAATACGTTCACCCTGAATTTCAGGCACGCCCTCGCCGCGTTCGCGGTAGTGTTGTGTACTGCGCAAGTTCAGGAACCCGTCTCGCCAAAGAGCTGCCTGGTCCATGGAGTGCAGGTTGTAGCTGATGGTGTGGTTCTCTCCCAGCTTCACGGTAATCACACTGGAAAGTTTGCGGCCCAGCTGTGAGGCCAAGGCCGGCCCGAAGTCGCGCTCGACCTTCTTTGTAGTAGTGACAACGGCATTCACCTTAGGCAAACCCATCAGGTACTGGGGCTTCAGGGCCTGATACTTCGGATGCATCGGCTTCATGAATTTTTCGCGGATGTAATGAATGACATCGTAACGCTCCTGCGGAGTCATCCAGGTTTGTGGCCCCATGAGCCCATTGCCCTTGGTGAGGGTCAGGAACATTGAATAGGGGTCGGTGCCAAATTTGAGTTCGCCCGTGCCAAAGGCGCGCGCAATAGGCAGGGCCGGAGTCTTGCCGTCACTACCGTGGCAGTTGATGCACAAGTTATTGTAGATGTCCTGACCCTTGGCGAAATTCTTTGGGCCCAGTTGCCTGAGGATCCCAGCGTGATCGACTGTGTTGGATTCAATCTTTGTTTTTTGACCCAAAGCTAGGGTGGCAAAAATAGTAAGACTAAAAATCGCGGTAACGATGGGAATGAGTTTCATTGCGGCGGAGAATATCACTGAGGAGGCGAGCTTGCTATTGTTAATCGGCGGGCAATTTTATAGTGAGCCGGCTCATCGAATCTGTATTTTTAATAAATACAGGACAAAAGCGCCACTTTTTTTGATTAAAATCAACCTTTGAGTCCTATGGGATGGGCGTGGAGGCGTTGTGCATATCTGATGAGGCATGCGGCACAAACAGGGTGGCGAAGTGCAGCAGTCTCGTGGAGCAATGGAGATCATTCATGTAGCATGGAGGACGTCGAAATGGTTTGCCTGCTCAACGCTCACAATCCACGACATCAATGGGCGATACTAATTCCAAAATCAACCGGGCCGTGTGTATGGATATCCCTGTGGCGAATCTCGATCGTCCATTCGGGTTTGTCGATGAGTTCCAACGCACTATTGAAACAATGCGCGGATAAAAATTGATGGGCTTTGTCGGAATCGAAGTCGGACATGGCGTGCCCGTTGATTAGCTTGCCTCGGGTGAGTTTTCAAGAAAATCCACTTGGCCGGTTTCAATGGAGTATTCGGCACCTACGATTTGGAGGTCGTGATTTTGTACGAGGTTTTCGAGGATGGCGGAGCCGTGGCGGAGTTGGTCGACGGAGGCGCGGACGTTGGCGAGCATGGCGGCGTGCAGCAGCTCGTCGTGGTCGCGGCCGCTGCCGTTGGCGAAGAGGGGCTCGACGGAGGGGCGGATGCGGTCGACGATGGAGGCGAGATTGGGCGAGTGGATTTCGTTAGGATTTTCGAGTTCCTCGACCGTGGCCTCAATAGCCCCACAGTTGGAATGGCCGAGCACAACGACCAGCCGCGTGCCGTAGCGTTCGGCGGCGAATTCGATGCTGCCCACTTGCGAGGGCGCCACGATGTTGCCGGCCACGCGAATGACAAAGAGGTCGCCGAGGCCGTGGTCAAAGACAATCTCCAGCGGCACGCGCGCATCGGAGCAGCCGAGCACAATGGCAAAGGGCTCGTGGCTTTCCATCACTTCGCTGCGGCGTTCGCGATTGGTGAGGTCTTTCACCACGCGTCCGCCGGAAACAAAGCGTTGGTTGCCTTCCTTGAGTTGCTGAAGTGCTTCGGTGGCGGTAATCATCTCCGTCGCGAAGCTAACCCACGGAAGTTCTCGCGTAAAGCCGTTGATGTTCTCAGCGTGTCATGCCTCCCGCGCTTCGCACAGGCGCTTGAGGTTTTCCAGTTCCTTTTGCTGCGCATCACCGCCGCCTTTTTTCATCAGCCAACCGAACAGGAAAAAGAAAACTTTCAGAAAGCCCTTTGGCGTGACATCAGAATTCTGCGTGACTCGCGTGCGGTTTTCTTCAATCGCCTCGAAGGTGTACGCCGTCTCAATATCAAACGACTTGCCGATCAGCATCATCGTACTCACGGTGGGTGGCTCGTATCGCGTCCGCGAACTCCATCCGTTTCCCGCGTTCTTCCGTCACCGACCGAAACGTCGTGCCTACGCCGCCGCTGTTTTTTTCTCAATCACCTCGTCCTCAACAACGATGGTGCTCCACTCAGCGACATTGTTATTGGTGTATTCAAAAACCACCTCGATAGGCTTGTCAATTTCAACGCTACCGGAAGTTTGCATAACGCCGGAATTATCCGGCATCGTAAAGAGTTTGGCAATCATTCGCCAATGTAGCCCAGTCCCTCCGAAACCGCCGAGGCGCGCTCGGAGAGCACGCCCTACCTATCGCGGGTGCTTGCTGGTAACCAAAAGAAAAACGCCCTCTCCCAGCGGGAGAGAGCGTTGGAATTATTTTTGCGCCCAAGCTTTAGCGCTGAAACCGGCTGCGGCCTCGGCTGCTTTGATGGCTGTTGCTATTTCCATTGCGGTTGCGGTTGCGGCCTTGCGGGCGTCCGCCTCCTCCGCCATTGCGGTTGCCACCGTGGCGTCGGCCACCACC
>JAPKEI010000298.1 GCA_028872685.1 Verrucomicrobiota bacterium
GCTTCGTTTGACAGCGGATGATGGTTTTGTTGGTGTAACGGATCCTGGCAAGAAAAGTGTATTAGATTTCACAAAGGGCGATTCGATTACTCTGGAAGCGTGGGTGTCACCGGGTGAACTGTTAAATGGGCGGATGATGTATATCATCGGCAAGGGCCGAACAGGTCAAAAAGGGTTTGCGGCGAACAATCAAAACTACGCGCTACGGCTCGTGGGAGTGAGTGGTGGCATGGGGCTTTCGTTTCTTTTTCGTGACGCCAATAATTCTGGTGAAACTTCATGGCACCGCTGGACATCAAGTGGAGTGTTAAGCAAAAAAGGCGAGTGGCATCATGTGGCGGTGAGTTACACCTTTGGCAAGGGAGACAGCGCGCGCGGATACATTGATGGCCAACCAGTGACGGGCACATGGGATATGGGTGGGCAAACCGATCTTGCTCCGGTGGTTGACGATGATGACGTGCGAATTGGTGCATCGGCGAAGGGGCCATCTGGCATTCCTTTTACCGGCCGGCTGGACGAGGTGGCAATTTATCGCCAAGCCCTTTCGCCCAAACGAATGGCAACACGCTTCAAAAGTATTCGTCGTGAATTCACTTTAGATTTCGAGAAAGTACCAGCCGACACGGTGGCCATCACGATCCATGAAAAAGTTGGCTACGATTGGAACTACGCGGCCACCGAGGCGCAGTCGACCTTCCATCAAACAGCATTTGGCATTCCTTTTATCCCTAACAAATATAATTCCAAGGCGCTCATTGTAAGCCGGCCGGATTCTGTTCTGCTGCGTGCGGCGTCGAAGGTGGATGTGCCTAAGGGTAAACATCGCATTCTGCTTCGCGCGCGCACGCTTTCCCGATTGTATTTGGATGGGGAAATCATCGTGCAAATCAAAGTGAGTTCTGGCAGTACCCACGCTCACGGTAAGGTTTCCGCCGCGCCGAAAGATCACGGAGGGTTGACGCGTTTTTTGCGGCCGGGAATGCAAGAAGCTGTCGTAGATATTGAAACATCGGGAAAACAACACCAATTCCTGTTGGAAACCTTCGTGGGCGGCAAAGGGAAACGCCCTGAAACGGGTGAGCTATCCGTCAGCATTTCCATCAATGGAGCGCCCTTCAAATTGCTTTCGCCGAGGCGAAACATCGCGTTGACGGACGACAATTGGGCCGATTACACCGAGGAATCGAAAGAGGCTATGCGTGTTTTCAACCAAGCCTTGCGGAGGTCAATTGGAATCACCGAAACGGAAAGGTGGGAAAAACGCCATCAACTCGCCCGCGAATTGGTACCCCAAAAGCTGCCAGTGTTAGAGCAGAAGCGCACACCCAACTTTCCCGCAAACAACGCTATCGACCATTTCATCAACTCCAGGCTGAAGTCGGCGGGGCGGCGACCGACAGCCTTAACTGATGACTGGGCCTTTCTTCGGCGTGCTTCGCTGGACGCCAATGGCGTAGTGCCATCCCCACAAATAATTGAACAATTTCAACGTGACCAAAAAGAAGGCAGGCGCGCGCGGGCAATTGAGCGGATGCTGAAAAATTCCCGTGCTTGGGCCGATCAGTGGACGGGCTACTGGCAAGATGTCCTCGCGGAAAACCCGAACATTCTCAAACCTAAACTCAATAACACCGGCCCATTCCGTTTTTGGATTCACGAAAGCCTGCAGGACAATAAGCCAATGGATCGCTTTGTCACCGAGTTGGTGATGATGGACGGCAGCAGTCACTATGGGGGTCCGGCGGGCTTTGGTGTGGCCACACAAAATGATGTGCCGATGGCCGCGAAGGCACAATTGATCGGCCAGGCGTTTCTAGGTATGCAGATGAAATGCGCCCGCTGCCACGACGCGCCCTTTCATGATTTTAATCAAAAGGATCTTTTCAGCATTGCCGCGATGTTGCAACGAGCGCCTTTGGTGGTGCCGAAAACAAGCAGTGTGCCGATGGTTGAAGGTGTTCGTAAACCACGCGTGGAAGTCACCCTCAAGCCCGGCACCAAAGTGGTGGCGGCTTGGCCGTTCAAGGAGAATGGGCTGAGCGATCCGATTCATGCCGACACTCGCGCGCAATTGGCAGCGTACATCACTGGCGATCACGGCGGGCGCTTTGCCAAGGTCATCGTCAACCGAGTGTGGCAGCGATATCTCGGTTGGGGTTTTGTGGAGCCGGCTGGTGATTGGGAAAAAGTCAAACCTTCACATCCACTTTTGCTAAATTGGTTGTCACATCAATTCGTTATGAGCGGATATGATTTGCAGCATCTCGCCCGGCTCATTATGAATTCGCACGTGTACCAAAGGCAAGTTGATGCCGGCTTCGCGCAAGCAGGGGAACCCGCCACCCGGCTTTTCGCCGGCCCAGCTCGCCGTCGCTTGACAGCTGAGCAACTCATCGATTCGCTGTACGCCGTAGCCGGTAAACGGATGGGCACCGAAATGCTCACGCTCGATGTCAATGGACGCGGCGCCATCAATGTGTTTTTAAACCTTGGCCGCCCGCACCGTGCTTGGGAATTCACCTCTCTTTCCAACGAACGCGATCGCCCCTCACTCGCCCTACCAAAGGCGCAGAGTGTCGTGGATGTTTTGTCCACCTTCGGCTGGCGCGACGCGCGGCAGGACGCTCTCACCGTGCGTGATCACGAGCCCAACGTGCTGCAGCCCGCCATCATGGCCAACGGCATTGTTGGCCGCCGCATCACACAACTTTCCGACGATAGCGCCTTCACAGAGTTGGCTCTCCAATCCATTGACACCCACGAAATGGTGGGGAAAGTTTTCGTTCGGATTCTTTCGCGGCCGCCAACTTCGGAGGAACGAGCGATAATGCACGACCAAATATCCCAAACATTCGCCTCCCGAATCGTGAAAGGGGCCAAACTCCACGCGGGCCGCGAACAAGTGCTGGATGTTTCGTGGAACAATCATCTCTCCTCGGACTCCAATCGCATCAAGGTGGAACTTGAACGCCTTGCCCGCAAAGGCGACCCGCCCACCAAGCGCCTACGAGCCGTTTGGCGCAAGCAAATGGAAGATTTGATTTACGCACTGATCAATTCGCCCGAGTTTATTTTTATCCCGTGATGAGCAAAGTAAATCGCAGAAAATTTCTAGCCACCACCGCCATGGGCACGGTCCTGCTGCCCAATGCCTTGGCGGCTCCACAAAAATTCCCTAAGGGCAAAGCCGAGCATTGTGTTTTCATTTGGCTCGGTGGCGGCTCGTGCCACGTGGATACGTGGGATCCCAAACGCAAAGGCGACGCCAAACTCAAGAAAGCGGGTTCGTATTACAACGCCATCGACACCAGCATTCCCGGCGTGCAAGTTTGCGAACATCTCAAACAATGCGCAGGTTTGATGGAGCATTTCTCGCTGTTGCGTACGGTGAACCACAATGTCATCGACGAACATGCCGCGGCCACCAATCGGATGCACACCGGTCGGCCAACGAGTGGCACGATCGTCTATCCCTCCATCGGCTCGGTGGTAGCGCACGAGCGAGGCAAAGTTGTGAATGGCGCGCCGGCGTATGTCGTGATGGG
>JAPKEI010000299.1 GCA_028872685.1 Verrucomicrobiota bacterium
CGCCGCCCATCGAGATGGGTTGCAGTTGCAACAGGCATTTCATGAGGGTGGATTTCCCCGCGCCATTAGGCCCGAGTAAACCAATCGTGCCGGGCGACACATCGAGCGAAACATTATTCAGTGCCGCAAAGTCACCAAAAAGCTTGGTCACCCCATTGCACTCAATAATCGCGCCTGCCATTGGGATCGAAGCTAAGGGAAACTAAAGGACGGGCCAAGCTTAAGTATAGCTGGAAACGTACGGAAGATTACTGGCGACAGCTTTGGCGGCATCGAGGTTTTCTAATAGACTAGCGCGAGCATTCCAGGAGCCATCGAGGAGTTGACTTTGAGCGCCGGATTGGATTTGCAGGGTGATACTGCCGCACGGACCTGTGACCGTGGATTGCGCAATATCGACAGTAAATTGAGCATCGGGGTTGGACTCGATAGCGTCCTGTAGTTTCGCACAGGTTTCGTGATCAGCGGTGAAACACGGGATGGCGAGCGAGACGCAGTTGCCATAGAAAATTTCTGAATAGCTTTCGGCGATAATGGCGCGGATACCCCAGCGCTTGAGCGATTGCGGAGCATGCTCGCGGCTGGAGCCGCAGCCGAAGTTTTGGTTGGCCACGAGGATGGCGGCGTGGGCAAAGCGGTCGTCGGCAAAGGGATGGGTTTCGCCCTTTGCAGCGAGGCCCTTGATGTCATCCTTAAAGGCGTGTTCGCCAATGCCATCGAAAGTGACACATTTCAAAAACCGTGCGGGGATAATGCGATCCGTGTCGATGTCATTGCCGCGCAGAGGAATGCCGGAGCCAGTAAGGGTGGTGACTGTTTTGCCTGCCATGTTAATTCTCCAAATGCTCCCGCACGTCAGTAACTTTCCCTTCCACGGCGGCGACGGCAGCCATGGCGGGGCTCATTAAAAGTGTACGACCAGTGGGTGAGCCTTGGCGCCCTTTGAAATTTCGATTGGAGGTGCTGGCACTAATTTCGTTGCCCTGCAGTTGATCGGGGTTCATCGCGAGACACATGCTGCAGCCAGCTTCGCGCCATTGGAATCCGGCTTCATCGAAAACCTTATCGAGCCCTTCGGCGATGGCTTGGCGGGCGACTTCCTGCGAGCCGGGCACGGCGAGCGCGCGCACACCTTCGGCGACTTTTCTGCCTTTCACAAATTTTGCCGCCTCGCGCAGATCGGACATCCGGCCGTTGGTGCAGGAGCCGATGAAGACGACGTTCACCGGCGTGCCGGCGATCGGTTGGCCTTCTTCGAAACTCATGTACTCGTAAGCCTCGCGCACGACGATTTGATCGGCCTCGGCGAAGGAATCGACGGCGGGTAGATTTTGCCCCACGCCCACCGATTGTGCAGGCGTGATGCCCCACGTGACGAAAGGCTCGATGTCTTCGCCTTTGATTTCAATAATGTCGTCGTAGTCGGCATCAGCATCTGAGGCGAGGGTTTGCCAGTCAGCCACGGCGCGTTCCCACGCTTCACCTTCGGGGCAGTAGTCGCGACCCTTAAGATAATCAAAAGTTATTTGGTCCGGATTCACGTAACCGCAGCGCGCGCCGCCTTCGATGGACATATTGCAAACGGTCATGCGTTCTTCCATCGTCATCCGCTCAATGACTTCACCACCAAACTCGTAAGCGTAACCCACGCCGCCGTTGACGCCGAGGCGGTTAATGTATGCGAGCGCGACATCCTTCGCGTACACGCCGGATTGCAGCGCGCCGGTGAAATTAATGCGGCGCACCTTAAGCTTGGCCATAGCGAGCGTCTGCGTGGCCAGCACGTCGGCCACTTGACTGGTCCCAATGCCGAACGCAAGCGTGCCGAACGCACCATGGGTGGAGGTGTGCGAATCGCCACAGGCAATGGTCATGCCCGGCTGTGTGAGTCCGCGTTCGGGACCCACCACGTGCACTACGCCTTGCTCGCCTTTTTCTGGCGAAAAGAAATTAATGCCGAAGTCAGCAGTGTTTTGTTCGATGTGCTGCAGCATCTCCTCGGCAAGCGGATCCTGCAATGGCCGTTGGCGGCCGGCACCGGTGGTGGGGATGATGTGATCCACCGTGGCAAAAGTGAGTTCGGGAAATGGCACGTTGAGGTTTTGCTCACGCACCATCGCAAACGCCTGCGGCGAGGTGACCTCGTGAATGAGATGCAACCCAATGAAAAGCTGATACTGCCCCGAAGGCAGTTGCGCCACGCAATGCCGGTCAAAGACTTTGTGATATAAATTCTGTCCCATACGGGTGAGCGGGGTAGCCTAGCAGAGAAATGGGCGCGGTTCAAGATTCGGTGGTTTCCACTACTCTTTACTCGCCACCCCCTCCATTCCTTTCTTTCCCTTTCGTTTTGACACACCCCTCGCCGATTGGCATCGTTCCGGCCCTTTATTTGATGGCGGAATTATTAGGCAACTTATTGGTGGCACAAAGCGGCGGGCCCACGGCGGTGATCAACTCCAGCGTGGCCGGTGTGATTTGCGAAGCGGGCAAGCACGAGTGCATTGAGGAAATTTATGGCGGCCTCAATGGCGTGTACGGCATCCTGCGCGAAGAGCTGGTCGATATTGGCGAGGAAAACACCAGCGACATCCAGCGCCTCAAGCACACGCCGGCCGCCGCACTGGGCACGTGTCGCTACAAAATCGATTTCAAGACCGATCCGAAGCAAGCCGAGGCCGATATGAAACGGCTGTTCGAGGTCATCGAGGCGCACAACATCCGCTACTTTTTTTATGCCGGCGGCAATGACAGCCAAGACACCACCAACAAAGTGCACCTCGAGGCTCAGAACCGCGGCTATGAACTGCGCGCCATCGGCGTGCCCAAGACGATTGATAACGACTTGCCGCACACCGATCACACCCCCGGCTACGGCAGTGTCATCAAGTACAACGCCACTACCGTGATGGAAGTGGGCGCCGACGTCCGCAGCATGGCCACCGACGATGGCTCCTGCTGCATCATTGAAGTGATGGGACGCGCCGCCGGTTGGATTGCCGCCGGCACGGTGCTTGCCAAGCGCGAACCCGAAGATCCGCCGCACATTATTTTGTTGCCGGAAATTGCCTTTGAAGAAGAAAAGTTTATTGCGAAGGTAAAAGAAACCGTCGCCGAACACGGCTGTTGCGTGGTCGTCGTCGGCGAAGGGCTCAAGGATCCCGAAGGTAACGAGATTGGCGCGGACAAAAACAAACTCGATTCCTTCGGCCATCCCGTGCTGGCCGGTGCCGCTGATCGCTTGGCGGATATCGTCGAACCCGCGCTCAATTTGAAAACTCGCACCGTGAAACTCGGGTACGCCCAACGCGCCGCCGCGCATTACGCCAGCGAAACGGACGTGGAAGAAGCCTTCGCCTGCGGCGAAGCAGCCGTGCGCGCGGCCATCGAGGGCGAGAGCGGGTTTATGGTGAAGCTCGTCCGCCAAAGCGACGAACCCTATATGTGGGGCACCGCCCTGCAACCGCTCGAGGACATCGCCAACCAGGAACGCGTCATCCCGCGCGATTGGATCGATGCCGACGGCTGG
>JAPKEI010000300.1 GCA_028872685.1 Verrucomicrobiota bacterium
TTTTTGCGCGGATTAGGCACGGCGCTGGCTTTGCCGGCTTTGGAGGCAATGCTTCCGGCACGGGCTTTGGCGGCGGGCAACGCGAAGTTTCCCACGCGGATGGCGTTTGTTTATATTCCTAATGGTGTGATTCCGGAGAAGTGGCACGTGAAGGGGGAGGGGAGCGATTTTCAGTTTTCGCATATTCTCGAACCTCTAAAGGCGCATCGCGAGGACTTGCTAATTTTCAGTGGATTAGCACATACCAAAGCGAGGTCCAATGGTGACGGAGCGGGCGATCATGCGCGAGCCAATGCGACATTTCTCACCGGCCGGCAAGCGCGGAAAACGTCGGGGGCGGATATCCGCGTGGGTGTTTCGGTGGACCAATTGGCTGCGCAGAAAATCGGAGACAAAACGCGGTTGCCTTCGCTGGAACTTAGCAGTGACGGGCGGCGAATGTCCGGCAACTGCGATTCGGGGTATAGTTGCGCGTATCAATATAATCTCGCGTGGAAGAGTGAGAGCACGCCCTTGCCACCGGAGTCCGACCCACGATTAGTTTTTGAACGGCTCTTCAGTAACGGTAAGGATCGTGAACACAAAGAGAGCCGATTGCGGCGGGAGCGTTATAAAAAGAGTATTCTTGATTTTGTTTTGGAAGACGCCAAGTCATTGGAAAAACGACTGGGTTACACGGACAAACGCAAGCTCGATGAATATCTCACTTCCGTGCGCGAACTTGAAAAGCGCGTGGTGGCTTCCGGGGGATCATCCGTGGAATTGCCGGAAGGCTTCAAAATGCCAGCGGGCAAGCCCCGTGATTTTGGCGCACACGTGCGTATGATGGGTGATATGATGGCGCTCGCGTTCCAAACTGATTCCACGCGCATCGCTAC
Organism: Verrucomicrobiota bacterium; assembly: GCA_028872685.1. Taxonomy (GTDB): domain Bacteria; phylum Verrucomicrobiota; class Verrucomicrobiia; order Limisphaerales; family UBA1100; genus JACNJL01. The sequence goes on from JAPKEI010000300.1 coordinate 879, forward strand.
TTATTTGTTGGCGCACGACGGGGATAACCGAAGCTATCCGCACCTTGGCGTGAAGGGCGGTCATCACAGCCTCTCTCATCACCGCAACAACAGTCGCAATATTGCTGACCTAACAAAGATCAATCGTTTCCATTGCGAACTCTTCGCGCATTTTCTCGATCGGTTGAAGAGCATCAAGGAAGGTGACGAAACATTGCTCGATCACAGTATGATCGTATACGGCGGCGCGATCGGCGATGGCAACCGACACAGCCATCACGACTTGCCAGTAGTGCTCGCAGGGAATGCCAATGGCGCCATCCGGACGGGGCGTCATGCCGTTTATTCGCACGAAACGCCAATGTCAAATTTGTTCCTCAACATGCTCGACATCATGGGCGCTTCCACTCAACGCATGGGGGATAGCACGGGGCAGCTCAAAGGGTTGGCGTAGGTTACTTTACGGCAGTCGCCAGCATGGTTTGAAAATATGGCGGCTCTTCTTCTCTCGCGACTTCGTTGACTTCGATTTTGCGAAACTTCACGGACTCAAGCCATTCGTGCAATTTGTTTTGTGAAAACCCGAGCCAGCGATCGCCGTATAATTCGCGCGCTTGCCCGAAGTCATGCTCCAATAAATCGAGAATCAAAATCCGCCCGTTCGGACGTAAGATGCGATGTGCCGCGGCGATGGCCGATTCGGGGTGCTCGGCGTGATGCAGCGCTTGGCTAAGGAGTGTCACGTCGACGCTATTTGCGCGCAGTGGCGGGTTTTCAATATCACCATGGCGAAACTCCAGATTCTTGAGGCCATTTTTCTTGGCCTTGCGCTGGCCGAAATCCACGATGCGTTTGGAGTTGTCCACGCAAATGACTCGCCGCGCATTGCGTGCGAGCAGTTCTGCCTGCAGCCCTTCGCCGGAGCCCAAGTCGGCGATATCCAACGGCGGCATGAGGTGCAACAGTGTTTGCGCAAACGCTTGCCACGAACGTCCAGGGCCGTACTGCCGATCGAACCGTCCGGCGACTTGATTGAAATAAAGTTTTGCTTGGTCATCGCGCTCAGTAAGAACGCGCTTGAGATGGGCGAGGTCCGTGCTGTGCTCTAAAATTTCAACTGCCCCGTTGAGCGCGACTCGCAAACATTCGGTGGCCTCATTCGGTGCGTTCGTATTAATGCGGTAGAAATTGCGTTTGCCGTCTTTGCGTGATGCCAGAATGCCTACTTCCTGTAACAGCCCGAGGTGGGTGGAAATGCGAGATTGGCCGAGATTTGTGATTTGCTGTAGCTCATTGACCGACAATTCCTCGCGCTCAAGCAACGCTACGAGCCGCATGCGCGTGGCATCTCCGAGGGCTTTTAGGCATTTGAGGGTTTGTGTCATTGTTGATAAAAACCGGTTGACGGCTGTGGATTTTTATATATCATCCCATCCGGATACGTCAATGCGTAAATTGACTCATCCAGACTAATCATGGCCAACAGTTATATTTTTTCATCTGAATCAGTCGGCGAGGGGCATCCGGATAAAGTGTGTGACACCATTAGCGATGCGATCCTTGATGCCTGCCTCGCGCAGGACAAGCACAGCCGCGTTGCGTGTGAGACCTTTGTGAAAAGCAATATCGTGTGTGTCGGTGGCGAAATCACCACCCGTGCGAAGTTGGATTACGAAGCGGTCATTCGCGCCGCCATTCGTGGCATCGGCTATGTGAACGATGATGATATTTTTCATGCGGACAAAGTGTTCATCAATAACTACCTTACCGCACAGAGTGCGGATATCGCTCAAGGCGTGGACGCCAAAGCCGCCGCCGGCAAAGCCACGGCGGAGCAGGGCGCGGGCGATCAAGGATTGATGTTTGGCTTTGCCTGCGATGAAACGCCCGAGTTAATGCCTGCACCGATTATGTATTCGCATCGACTCGGGGCTCAGCTCACCAAGCTACGCAAGGGCGGTAAGGCCAAGTGGCTACGGCCCGATGCCAAGACGCAGGTTTCCATTCGTTACGAAAACAACAAACCGGTGAAAGTTACCAGCGTGGTAGTGTCTACACAGCACGCCGAAAATGTTTCCAACAAAATTATCCGCGATTTCATCACCAAACAAGTTATCGAAAAAGTGATCCCAAAACGCATGCTTGCGCGGGACACGCAGTTGCTTATCAACCCCACTGGCCGGTTTGTCATAGGTGGTCCCGAGGGTGATAGCGGCCTCACCGGGCGCAAAATCATCGTTGACACATATGGCGGAATGGGACGCCACGGTGGAGGCGCATTCAGCGGAAAAGATCCGAGCAAAGTCGATCGCAGCGCGGCGTATATGGGTCGGTACGTAGCCAAGAACATTGTGGCCGCCGGATTGGCAACGCGCTGCGAGATTCAGTTTGCCTACGCGATTGGCTATCCCAAGCCGGTTTCTGTGCACGTGGATACTTTCGGCACAAACACGGTTTCCGAGGCTAAAATCCTTCGTGCTGTGAATCGGGTTTTTAATTTTAAACCGGCAGACATCGTGAAAATGCTCAAACTCTTGCGACCGATTTATTCGCTCACTACCAATTACGGACACTTCGGCAAAAAGCACAAAGACATCACTTGGGAAAAAACAGATAAAATTGCGGCTTTGAAAAAGGCCGTGAAGTGAAGAAT
>JAPKEI010000301.1 GCA_028872685.1 Verrucomicrobiota bacterium
GCATGGCTACTATGGAGTGTCATCCGGTGGTGGCGATTTATTCCACCTTCCTCCAACGCGCCTATGATTGCATCATCCACGATGTGGCATTGCAGGATTTGCCGGTGACCTTTTGCATGGATCGCGCCGGGCTATCCGCCAACGACGGCCCGACCCATCACGGTTTGTTTGATATCTCATATCTCCGCTGCGTGCCCAACATCGTGGCGATGGCTCCGCGCAATGAAGATGAGCTGGCCGACATGATGTTCACCGCCACGCGCCACGCGCATCCCACATTCATCCGTTACCCGCGAGGTGCTGCCGAAGGCGCTGAGATCAAAGACGAACCTGCGATACTGGAAATTGGTAAAGCCGAAGTAGTGGAGAACTTCAAGGACACCGGCAAGCGCAAGATTGCTTTCTTTGGCTTAGGGCCAATGTTCACCATGGCGCAACAGGCTGCCGAAGAATTGGGCAAGGATTTCGACTGCGCCTTGATCAATCCGCGGTTCACCAAACCCATCGACGAAGCGACCACTGAATATTTTTCCAAGACTGCCGACCAAATCGTTACCATCGAAGACCACGTGCTCCCGGGCGGCTACGGTAGCGTGGTTAGCGAATTGCTCGTCGAAAAAGGCATCAGCACCCCCTTGCTACGCATTGGTTGGCCCGACCAATTTATCGAACACGCCTCATCCGTGAGCGAACTCCGAGAAAAATACGGCCTCACCTCCCAAGCCATCGCCGCCCAAATCAAATCTGCCTCCGGCACGAAGGCCAGCAGCAAGGCAAAAGCGGTCGCATGATTTAGAAAGCGTTCAGGATTTCCACCAACTGTTTTCGGCCCGCGAGATTGATTTTTATTTTCGCTCCTTGTTTTGCCCCTTTCAGTTGCGAGCCCAATGGCGATTGGGGCGTGATGACCAGCACTTCTGTTCCCCTTATTTTAATTTCAATACCACCAGCAGATGGGCCGATGAAGTAGTGGGCGCGTTCGCCGTCCTGGGAGATTTCAATCAACGCGCCGATATCAATCCCATCGGCTTCGTTAAACTTTCGTTCTCGCAATGCGTCAAACGCTGCGATGGATTCTTCTATCTCGACGATCTTGTTGGCTTGGCCTGCCGCGAGATAAGATGCTTCCAGTCCGCGTGTGTCGTATTTATTTTCCGCCCGGTTTTCCTCCGCTGTCGCTTCTGCGTGCGAAAATTTGGCGGCACGAACATACGTTTCCATTTCGGATTGAAGCGTTTCTATAATTTTTTGGATGACGAGGCGCTTTGTCATTGTGAGGTGGAACTCGACCCCTCCATTACCCCAAATTCAAATTCGCATCCGTAACCGCGCCGAGCGAGGCACTGGTGGTTAGGTGGGCGTATTTGGCTAGGACGCCGGCGGTGTAGTTGGGTTTGGGTTGGCGCCAGGCGGCGGTGCGGCGCTTGAGTTCCGCTTTGGAGATGGCGAGTTTGAGCTGGCGTTGTTCGGCGTCGATGGTGATTTTATCACCATCGTTTACGATGGCCAGCGGGCCGCCGTTGTAGGCTTCGGGGGTGATGTGACCGACGACGAAACCGTGGGTGCCACCGGAGAAACGGCCATCGGTGATGAGCGCCACGTCGTTGCCGAGACCGGCGCCCATGATGGCGCTAGTGGGGGCGAGCATCTCGCGCATACCGGGGCCGCCGCGTGGGCCTTCGTAGCGGATGACGACGACGTCGCCTTTTTTAATGCGACCGGCGAGGATGGCTTTCAGGGCTTTTTCCTCAGAATTAAAGGGGCGTGCGATGCCGGTGAAGGTGAGGCCTTCTTTACCGGTAATTTTGGCAACGGCACCTTCGGGGGCAAGGTTGCCATAAAGCACCACGAGGTGGCTGGTTTTTTTGATAGGCTTCTTGAGTGAACGAATAATTTTTTGTCCCTTGGGGTAGGGTTTTACTGCGCGCAGATTTTGCGCGATCGTCTTTCCGGTCACCGTGATGCAATCACCGTGCAGTAGACCGGCGCGCAGGAGGGTTTTCATCATCGGCTGAATACCGCCGATGGCGATCAGTTCGCTCATTAAATGTTTCCCGCTGGGTTTAAGGTCGCCAAGCACCGGCACTTTTTTTCCAATGCGCGTGAAGTCGTCAATGGAGAGCTTCACCTTCGCCGCACTGGCCATGGCGAGTAGGTGAAGGACGGCGTTAGTGGAGCCGCCCAGCGCGATGACGACGGTGATGGCATTCTCGAATGCCTTTTTCGTCATAATATCGCGCGGGCGAATGCCGAGCTTCAGCAGATTCAAAACGGCGGCGCCGGCCAGACGACTATCCTTTTTCTTGGCGGGACTTACCGCTGCCTGCGCGCTGCTGCCAGGGAGGCTCATTCCCATCGCCTCGATGGCGCTGGCCATTGTGTTGGCGGTGTACATTCCGCCGCACGAACCGGGGCCGGGAATGGCGCAGCGTTCCACTTTTTCCAGGCCCTCATCGTCGAGGCGGTTATTGGCGTGTGCGCCGATGGCTTCAAACACAGAAACGATATCCAGCTTACGCGTATCGCCCGTGATGCAGCCGGGCAAAATGGTGCCGCCGTATACGAATACGCTCGGGCGGTTCAAGCGTGCCATTGCCATTATACAGGCGGGCATATTTTTATCGCAACCGCCGATGGCGACGAAGCCGTCCATACACTCGCAGCCGACGACTGTCTCGATGGAATCGGCAATCACCTCGCGGCTCACGAGAGAATACTTCATGCCTTCCGTGCCCATCGAGATGCCGTCGGAAATGGTGATGGTATTAAAAATAATCGCCTTGCCGCCGGCGGCATTGGTGCCGCGCTCGGATTCTTGCGCGAGCAAATCGATGTGCATATTGCACGGGGTGACGTTGCTCCAAGTGGAGGCGATGCCGATCACCGGTTTCTGAAAATCACTGCTTTTGAACCCGGTGGGATAAAGCATCGCGCGACTGGGCGCACGGTTTGGGCCATCGAGCATGATAGCGGAGTGTGGGCGGAGGTTGGATTGTTTGCTCATAAGCGGCGGTTGTTTTCGCGGGAAAACACCTAAAAATCAAGACAAACGGCGTAATTATCGTGAGGGTCCTTGACCGACTCGGGTTTTTGGGCGATACTCAAAATCGATCTGGGGGCGTTCTGGATTCGACTGAGGGGACGCGTCAGAGATTGCATGCCGAGGATGGTTCTGACCTCGTAAACACCGACCCAAAAAACTAATTGCCAACGAAGAATTGGCTCTCGCGGCCTAATTAAGCCGTGACGTCCGTCTCCTGACACCGGCTGGGGATGACGGGCGCCGACAGCCGGTTAGGTGCCCCGCGGAGATCGCGCGCTGGAAACCGAAACTTTTTCATGCGAACTAGGCGGACGGATTTGCGTCAGGTCTTTATCCATACGCCGAATAACGTATCCTGACTAAGCATGTAGATGTCTTTGGTTAATTTGCTTGGGACGTGGGTTCAATTCCCACCGCCTCCACCAATTTACTTTTTCGTATCACACCCTAAAACCAGTGCTAAA
>JAPKEI010000302.1 GCA_028872685.1 Verrucomicrobiota bacterium
CTCACCACGCAGCAAGTGGAAAATTATTATCGCGGACGCATCCGATGGGTCATCGCCACCGCAGCCGACGGCCGCACCGTGCAGCTCCCATTCAAAGTGCTGCATCCCTTCATAAGTAAAGACGGGATCGACGGCATGTTCATCATCACCACCGATCAAAAACACAAATTCCAAGCCATCGACCGAGTGGAAACCAAGCCCCGCCAAAATCTGGATGCGGAGGCATAGCGATTTACTTTTCCTCCCGCATCCCGCGCGTTATGGCTTTGAGCAGTGTCTCCTCCGCCCCCGGATGCACCCAGCACCAGTCGTTTAGGTTGAAATCCTTTTCCGCCCAATGCTTGGCCGTGGGCACATATCCCGTGCCGCCCTCGCCGTAGCCGGCCACCATCACAAAAGCATTTGGCCGCATCCGTTGCGCCGCCAATTGAAACTCCACGTAACTCTCGCCCGGCAACAGCAACAACATCGCCGGACCGAAATCAACCACCGGAACCTCCACCGGCTGCCCGCGCTCGCATCGGCGTCGCCAACTGAGTCCCATTGCTGCCAGACATTGCTGCCACGAATCCACGCCGGGTTTGAGCTTGGCCATATAATCCGCCTCAGTGAAGCCCTTGTGATTACGCGGGGCAAACTTCGCAATCGCAACCCGAATTTCAATTCGAGTCAATGGCTGGCGCTTCGTATCTTTCCACGCCGCCGCCATGCCATCGTAAAGACGATTGGCCAGCACCACGCGGTTCGTGCGCGCGCCAGTATTGTATTTGCCAGCGGTCACATTGCCACTGGCGCCGCTGAAGTAAATTTGCAAACAACCGGGCGTATCCTTCTGCCGCCGCGCGCGGGCCATGCCGGGGAAGTCTGCCGAAATTTCACCGGTGCGATAATAGCTCATCGGATGCGTGGCATAACCGCTAAGCGCGGCGATAGGTTGTTCGCCATTCCAAAAACTGATTGTCTTGAGCCACGGATCAATGATGCCCTCCGGCGCGTTGGCGGCCAGCACATTGCGTCCGCTGGCGCTGCCGCGGCCAAAGCTCACCTTCCCATCGGGCAGCACGTAGCGGCGGTTAGAGGCGATCTTTCCCACCTTCGCCTGTCCCGTGCCGAGGTGGGTGATGGGGATCGGTTTCCTTAATGCCGTACGCACGGCGGTGGCCACGCGTTGCACGGCGGTTTCATGAAACTTCAAATCACAAATGTTGCCCTTCAGTTTGCGCCGTTCGAGGATGCGTTGCGCTTCCAAATCAGCCACGGGCGCTTCGTGTTGGTGAATGGCACTCACGAGCACGCAATCGCGGCTGGTGTTGGCTGCCTTGGCCAAGGCCTCGCGCCAACGATCAAAGGCGGCATTGCGAATCTCACACCAGTCCACCGCCACAAAAACCACCGGCTTGCTCCCTCCAAGTAGCACAACACCTTTTGCGTATAACGGGTCGGCCACCTTCTTCGCCTGCCACAGCCCGCCCATCATACCGTGGCCAATCGGCACAGTAACGTCCGCGGTGAAAGGGGCGATTGAAAACTGCGCTGCGCGAAGTGTTTGAACGGGGCAAAGGATGAACAGAAAAAGAGCCAACCAACGAATCATGCCGGATGATCCCAGACGGTACGCGTTTTAGCAAAGACAGAATGGTTATTCAGGAATTATGAAACCGGCTGCTTCCAGAGTCTTCACTTCCCACTGCCCGCTTTGGCCGCTGTCGTTCACCTTTTTTCGGGCATCATTCACCTCTTCGACTCCAACCGCGCTTCCGCCATTGCTCCACTCTTTTCGGACATAGGAAATTACAGCGGCTAATTCATCCGCGCCGAGCGTTTCGCCCGCAGCAGTCATGGCTCCCGCGCCATATTTTTTCCCGGCCACGCTGATCGGCCCAATAAGTCCCTTCTGTGTGATGGCCACAATAGTGGCAACATCGCCTTTCACCCATTCGGAACCGGCCAATGGCGGGATGTCTGTGCCTGACCCTGCGCCATTAGCTTGGTGACAGGCCACGCAATTTTTGGAATAGACTTGTTTGCCGCGCGCCACCAGCAATTCCTCAGCCGAGGGTGCCAGCGAAGCCACCTCGTCCGGCTCGGTGAATGGCGCGTGCACATTGGCGGCGAAATTGGCGTTCCACTGATCCACGTTGTAGCACCCGATATAGCCGAGCAAAATAAGAACAATCATAATGCCCATCGGCATTTGCGCCGTGCCACTGCTGGGCTCGCTGGGCTCGTTCAAGTTGGAGAAATTTTCGCTCATTGGTCGTCCGCCGGTTTCGGGTTATCCACGATCGGTGCTTCCGGCAGCGCGTCGGTACGCAGGCTTTTAAGAAATTCAAATAGCGCCTCAGCCTTTTCCGTGGGGATAATGGCGTAGCCTGCTACCAAGTCCTTACCCTTGATCTTCAATGCATTTTTTGGCGAGGTTTCACCGGCATTGACTTTTATTTTCCGAAACAAATACCGATACGGTGGCATCGCCGATTTTTTGTTGATGAGGCGCGGCTGATAAAGATGCACATAAAACTGATTTGAATCCGCCAGAGCCGGCGTACCGCCCGCGTTGGCGAGATTCGGCCCCAGCTGCATCACGCCGGGCATCGCGTGGGCATCGTGCATAAAATCGCGTGTCACCGATTGGCGCAACGCCACCCCGTTTTGCACATCCGGCCAATCGATCACCACCGGCTGCAACTTAAACTGCGCGCCTGCACGGGTTTTTAAACCGCGCACCATATCCTCGATGTCGCCCCACTGCGCCTTGCCATGGGTGAGTTTAATTATGGCTTCATTGGCGATTTTTCTGTGCTCGTCAATAATTTGTTCGCCCATACCCAGCTGGACCATTAACGCTTTGTCTTTTATTTCCACACCCGACAGTCCGTAAGCTTTAAACAGAATGGTATCTTTTTCGTTCTGGTCAGTGGTCTTTTCCGTAACATTGGAAATCACTTCTTTAAATGATGCCGCACTATTCTTTAAACTTTTTTCTGCAACCGCAACTGCGCCCTCTAGTTCCGGTGTCTTTTCTTTCGCATCCGCCAGCGCTTTGCTTGCATCATCGAGTGTTTTTTTCGCGGCAACCACGTATTTGAATTCAAACGCCAAATCAATCAACCGGGTGTTTTCAACAGTGATGTTCTCCCCGAGAACTTCATCGGTAACTTCGCGATCCCCTCCCAATTGTGAGAGCCGCAATTCATAACCAAACTCACCGCCCGTCGCCGTGCGGGTATGGCAATAGTAGCAACCGTTTTCGCGATACACTTGTTCGCCCTGCTTTGCAAGACCCACGCGGGGAAGCACGGCGGTACCATCGCCTTTGTCCGCTGATTGCCCAGCGAGTTGCGAGGCGGGGCCATAGACCATTCCCCACCACGAGAGGCTCAGCGTGAAAAGCACACCCAAGAAAATCCACGGGGCTTTGTTCATTGAGCGCCACCTTCCGTTTTACCTTCCATTTTGGCTTCACGAATCTGACGCCAAAGCGCCATCGGGCTCA
>JAPKEI010000303.1 GCA_028872685.1 Verrucomicrobiota bacterium
CTTGTTTTTGTTGATGGAACTGATGTGACTACCGCCGCGGCCGCGGAAGCCCACGGTGCCGCATTGGAGGGTTTCGTTGGCTCCCGGAACTTGCGCCCAGCTCTTGGCGGTCCAAGCCACCGTGGCACCGGTGTAGAGAGAGGTCTTTAGGAATGATCGACGTGTTTGTTTGCTCATAATTTGTTTGAGTTGAAGTTAAACTTATTTGCCCTTGGACGCAACCCATTCGCGGTAGCGCGCCTCGATTTTCTTGATCTCGCCTTTACCCGCATGCCAGTAAAATCGATATTTGAAGGTGAGTGATTCTCCTTTATTCAATGACACGTTGCCCGCGTCCTTATTCGGTAGCTGCTCGAAATGATGTCTGCCAAAAACATTCGCGGTGCACAAACCATAGGATCGTGCATGCCAATTGGTAGGATGTCGTGGATTTTTGGGATGGTCGAAGATAGCCACACCCAACAGTTTGCCTTCCACGCGGCCGGAATAATCAACCCACTTTGCGCGCTTGCCCCAAAGTGCTGCGCCGGTCACGCCTTCGCTGTTGAGCATGTAGCCCTCGGCTTTTACTTTCGCCGTGCCGTGCGGTTTCACACACATGCTGTCTGGTACGCGGATGCCCATACCTGCGTCTTTGTCATCCATGAGCACAATCTTCCCGTGCGAAGCATGGATTGTGATTGTGTAGTCAATGATGCGAAATGTTTTGCCAGATTGAAAACGAATCTCGCGGCTGTCGGTTGCGATGGTTTCGTTGGCCTGGCTCACCCATTTGTGTTGGGCGTGGATGACTCCATTTTTATCAAAGCCCACCTTCACCGTCACTTGTTTACCGCTGCGCGCCGTTTCGCCCCAAAAATCATGCGTGTCGTTCGCTTTACCTCCGCGCACGTGGCGATGCCCCCAAAACAGGCTGCGATGGTGCTTGTGGTCGCTTGATTCGCCGGATGCCCCCGGTTCCATCGGATATCGCCGCGTTAGTCCCGTTGTGCCATCGATCCAACGAATCGGATAAAGCGCCGGCTTGGGGGCACCTTCATAATGGTAACTCGTGAAAAGTGCCCCATCAATTTTTACATCAATGCGGCCTTTGGCTTGGGAAAGGATGATGCCTTCGGCAACAAGCGAACAAGTCAGCATTGCCGTGGCCAAGCAGAAGAATCGCGTGGAGCGTTTCATGGCGTGGGCAAATGCTAGACCCCAGCACGAGGGGGTCAACGAAAATGTGTCATAATTCAACGATTTGGCCGTAGCACCGCTTTGGCCGGGAGCCACCCTTGTCGCCCAGGGGGGTCCTGCGCCAGTATCCATTCTACGCCGTTGGCCGTGTGGGTGTCGCGAACGCGCAGTTCCGCGCCATCGAACCACTTGAATTGTTCCGGCGAAGCCCCCACCGGTCCATATCGTACGGACACTTCATTCTCCACCACCACCGCCCACGGTTGATTTGTTTCAAGCCGTAAACTCAGTATCGCCACCGCCGCCAAAATCACCGCTGCTGTGCCAATGATGGGGCGTACCACAGCTCCGCGTTTACGCCATTGCGGACGCCAATTGATCGCGGCCAGCCAAAGCCACCAAATTGTGAGCAATGTCGCCGCCGCAAGTGTCCATTCGTTGATCGTGAAATATCCCGTGAGCCGCCGCCAAAAACCGGCTTTGGGTGGGGTGCCGTTGTGTACTTCATCCCGGACGCGTCCAAGGTTTTGCTGTGCGTCGCCATCACGCGGGGCAAGCGTCAGTGTGCGTCGATAGTGGAAAATTGAACGGCCCAACTGCCCTGCTTCATAGGACGCGTGGGCCAGATTGAAATGCAACGCGGGCGAGGTGAGGCCGGTTTCCAGTTGTGCCTGATAATTCGTAATAGCACCGGAAAAGTTTCCCGCCTCAAACGCATCGTTTCCGTTTGAAAAATTTGACAACTCATCGCTCCCATAAAGCGCGCTGGCAAACATTGGAATGAGCAAAAAGCGTTTCATTGGAGAGCAAGAATCACACGATCCAAATCTTTAAAATTGAGGGGCGCATTCACCGGCTCTTGAACATGGGCGAATCGGGCGAGTTGATTGCGCTCGTGAAGCCGTTCCAGTGCCGCAAGATTTTCTCCGGAGAGGGGCAGCGCTTCATCTTCCAGAATCTCTCGGCCAATCCCTTCGGCCGGTCGATTCATCGCCATACCAAGATGTTCGCGCAAAATGATTTGCACATTGGCATGAAAGGCATCTGGATCGGCCTGCGTGTTAGATTGGCGAAGGGTACGCATAGTTTTGCGCGTGAGTTTTTGCACACGAATACGGCGTGCCACGGCCGGATGTTTTTCCAAATAAATCTGTCGCCGCCGCCAGCTCAACAGCAACAGCCAAGCCAAAAGTGGTGTGGCTTGTGCGGCCAGAAACCACGGGCGCGTGAGCAAGGGCGAGGGTGCCGGTGCCAATGCGCCAGGCGCGCGGCGCAGCGGTTCCATTTTTCCGGCCTTTTGGTTGGGCTCCAGTTGTGTGTTGGGCAGTGTGGGCGGGTCACCAATACCGGTTTGGATGGCGGGGCCGGTGACGCGCAAAGGAAAGGGCCCGGCGGTGCGGGTGACGTATTTTTCTGTTCCAATGTCAAAGTACACGAATTCAATTTTGGGTACTTCAGTGATATCTGGCCGCAGCGGGACGATGATGCGCTCGAAGTTCTTGAAGGCGTACAGATGGCGGGTGCCCAGAAACTTAATGTCACTTTTGGCGGGATAGAGTTTGAATCCCTCCCATTGGTCCGAGCCGGGGACGGTGGTTTGGTCCAGCGCACCGCGACCGGAGATTTCCAGTGAGAGATTCACAGGATCACCGGTATTCACAGCAGTAGAACCAGCTTTCACCTTGAATAGCAGGTTGCTGCCGACTGCACCGGAGAAGTTCGCGGGTCGGCCCTCAGCGGGGAGTGGAACTACTTCCATCGCAATTGGATTACTCGTCACTTGGATTTGTTTGCGTTTACCAAAGAGGTTGTTTGAATCCCGTACGGTTACGGCTGTTTCAAACACGATGTTTCGTTTCCCCACCTTGGTAGCCACCGCGCCGGTTTTGAACACAAATACATCGTAACGCGTTCCGTTTTCCAGCCGCAGCGTGCGAAAAAATTCCGGCCGCTTGCGCGTAAATCGAAAGCCCGGTGTGGTGAGCTGCGGCACAGGCAGGTCGCTTGGCAAAAGTCGTAGCACAAACAATTCCATTGTCACCGAGAATGACTGCCCGAGAAATACTTTTGACTGGTCAATTTGCACCTTGATAAACCCGTTGGGTTGTCTGCCGGCAACAGCGTCCCCATCGCGGTCGAGCACCATGAATGTGAGTGGCTCACTGCGAAGCAGATCGCCGTTGGGAAGTTTGGCAGTGAAGGCCGGCACTACATACCCTCCAGATTTACTGGTGGTAACTAAGTACGTGAAGGTGACGGATACTTTGTCCGCGCCG
>JAPKEI010000304.1 GCA_028872685.1 Verrucomicrobiota bacterium
CCCATGACCATCGCGCGGGCCCAAAGTTTGGTGTCGATACCTTCGTGTTCCGTTGTGCGTCCACCATAGCCGGCCAAGACCACGGGTCCTTTCGGTGTCACGTCAACTTTTGCCACGCCAATGCGGCACCAGTTTCTTGTCTTGGCGGCTTGTCCGAAAACCACGTGTCCTGCGAGAAACAACAGGCATATAATGACAAATGAGTGACGCATGGGCATCTATTTTCCTCGAGTATACTCCAATAGGTCTGCCATCGATTGTGCGGGCAGGATAGCCTCGAGACCGGCGGGCATCAGGGAAAGCCCAGTGCTTTTAAGATCCTTGATATTAGTTCGCAGTATCACTTGTTCCTGGCCAGTGAGAGTGCGCAGGGTGAGGCTGGCAGGCGTTTCGACAGTGATCACGCCGATATGTACGGCATTACCCCGAGTGGTGATGACATAGCCAATATACTTGTCCTCAACAGCACGGTTGGGGTCTAGGATGGCGGTGAGCCAATCAGTTGTTGGCTTGCCCGCAAGTGTAGCGAGGTCAGGCCCCACGGGGTTGCCCTCGTTCTTGAATTTGTGACACACCGCGCAATTAGCCTTGAATAGCGTCGCACCACGCTTCGTGTTGCCCTGCAATTTTGTTACGTTCTGATAACGGGCAATCACTTTGGCACGATTCACATCAACTCGACCAAAGAGCTTGGTAGCACGGGCACGAATAGCGAGCTGTGGATGTTGGTTAAGTTTTTGGCGATGGGCGGGGCTGATCTGTACGGTGGCCAAGTTGCCTTTCTCCAATGTTGTCAGCAATGCCTGAGTCCATATCTCACGAGTGAGCAGGGTGTTAATGACGGCGGCACGGGTACTTGGACCGTAACCGCTCCAGCCCTTGAGTAATTCGACAGTCAGCTTCGGATATTGCCCCTTACTCAACGTGGAAAGGGCAATTTTCTGGATACTCGGCGATTCCTTTGGATTGAGTAACTGCACCAGTTTCTGTAGATCGGCTTCGTGTTGACTCAGTCCGCGAGTCAATAACGAGATGGCTCGTGGATCTTTGATATGGGCGCGCGCGTATGTGAAAAGAATTTCGGTTTTGTCGATGGCCTGCTGAAGTTGAGGTGATGCCTGCTTGCGAAACTCTAACAATGATTTGCCCTGCGCATTCAGGGTATCGAGAAAGCCGGCTATCATCGTGAGTTGCGCCGAGCGGTCTTTGGCTATGGTCATTTCGGTGAGCACGCTGGCAAGAACATCCTGTTTGTTCCCGGTGGCGGCGAGTTGAAGAAGGTGACTGGTGATGTCCTGAGGCGGCTGGTTTGTGGATGCAAAAATTCCTTTCAGCAGTGAAGCGATATGCGGCACGGCAGAACTTTTCACCGCGAGGCGTACATCAGAATTTTGATCATGAGCGAGTTGCAAGAGGGCTGTGGCAGCCCCAACATCGCTAGTGTCGCCGAGAGAAAAGGCGACTTGACGACGGACACGAGCGGAAGAATCAGCAATGGCCACACGGGCCAAGGCCGCATGGTCCCCCCTGCACAATCTGGCGGTGTGTTCTCGTACCGCAGCATGTTTGTCCGCAAAGCCAATGGTAATGACTTCGTTGCTCAACGCACCCAACCCATCCAGTGTGCAGAGCGACTGCAGTCGCGCCTTTGGCAACTTTGAGTTTTTGAGTATTTCCATCAACGGTTTCACCGCGGCTTTATCTTTATTTCTCACCAACAAGCTCTGAGCCATGTCACGTTGCCATCCGTTGGGGTGGTCGAGGGCGTCAACGAGTTGGGCAGTGCTCATTTTGTCAAGGTGCGGCGTTTTTCGGAGCTTCGCGCTTTTTGGCATTATTCGCCAAATGCGACCTTTGTCTTGGCCGGCGCGTAGATTTACCCTGGATTGCATGGCGGCGGGGATCCATTCGGGATGCTCGATGATTAGGCGATACATGTCTGCAACGTACAGCGCGCCATCAGGGCCGGTTTTAATTTGCGTGGGCCGGAACCAATTATCAGTGCTGGCGAGAAATTCTTTTTTCTCTTCACCTTTGGCACGGTGGCTCTTGAAACTCACCCCCTCAGGTTCAAGCACTTCACGATGTACGAGGTTGTGTACGGGTTCACTGATGAAAACGCTGCGAGCAAATGAAGGGTCCACTTTTGCGAACAACCCACCACGATAAGGTGTGGCACTGTTGGCGCTGGTTACATGGCCGTAGGCGTTCGGGCTGTTCGGGCGTTCCATGCGGGGGCTAATGGGGAACAGCCGGTTGCTGGAAAATGTGTTGCGACGCGTGCCTGGTAAGCCGAGTTGTGGATTGCGCGCGAAGTAACGAATCGGCACATGGTAGTGCCAAAGCCAGTTGGGGTTGTTGTTGCCAAACCAGTTACCCCAGTCATCTCGCCAGCGGCCAAATTGTGTTTGTCCAGCCACGGTTTCAAACTCACCGGTGACCTTAAACCGGAAATCGCGGCCGCTGATGTTAACACTCTTGCCCGTGGCTAGACTTTTTACTACGCCTCCGCTGTCGCCGTTGGCAGCGTAGATCCAGTTGTCCAGCCCGACCGCAAAGCCGTTCATTCGATGCTGTTGATTGCCCTCACGAAAACCGGTGAAGAGTACGCGGCGCAGATCGGCACGGCCATCACCGGTAGTGTCCTCGGCGTAAATAATATCCGGTGCGGCACTAATAAGCACGCCTTTGCCCGACGGCATCACGCCATTGGGAAAATTAAGCCCGTCCAGAAACACTGTGGATTTCTCATAACGTCCGTCGCCATCGGCATCCTCCAGCCAACGCACCACGCCTCCGCGTTTGCCCTTGCCGTCGATACCCAACGGATAATCGCCCATCTCGGCCACCCATAATTTGCCGTCGGCACCCCAGTCGAATGCCACCGGATCACGCACCTGCGGCTCGCTCGCCACCAGCCGCACCTCAAATCCCTCGCGCACCTGGAAACACTGCCGGCTTGCCTCAGGTTCCTTCGCCTTGGGTCCGCCAAAATCCAACAACTGTTTGAACGATCGACGATCGACCACTTGTGGCAGGTGCGCAGTATTTTCGTTTTGCACCCAGAGGTGGTCGCTGTGAAACCACGCGCCGTTGTTCGGGGTAAAGCCGCCGCGTGAAATCATCGGGATAGCATCGCTATCGCTGCGTTTACCCTTACGCACGGTATCGCTCCAACCCGGATGCCAGCCGAGGCCGGGATTGATGCGCGTTTCCCACAGATAAATACCCCAGCGGTTTTCATCGGAAAACACAATGTCATCAAAACCATCCTTGTTGAGGTCCACAAACCGCAGGCCCTCGCTTGCATGATGGATGTCATTGGGCAGGGAATACGCTCGTGGGCCCCAGTTTTTTATTTTTGGATCCCAGCCGTAGACACGGGTGCTAATCAGCTCACATACGCCATCGTTGTCGACATCGCGCAGGAGGCCCAGACGTGAACTCGG
>JAPKEI010000014.1 GCA_028872685.1 Verrucomicrobiota bacterium
ATTGCGGATTTTTGATACCACTTGACGGCTTCCATGTAGTTTTGTGGAACGCCCAGGCCATTTTGAAACATGGCTCCAAGAGAAAATTGGGCTATGGCATTGCCTTCTTCGGCGAGTTCGCGGAAGAGCAGGGCGGCACGTGTGTAATCGATGGGGGTGCCGTTCCCTGAATAATGATCATACGCTTGGCCTAGCTTATCATCGGGATCCGCACGCAATGCCAGGGCTTCAGCCTCAGCTGCTTTGGCCTTGGCGACAGCTTCGGTCTTTTTCTTCGAGTTCCCGCAACCTGAGCTCCAGCTGATTAACAATACAGCTATGCTCAAAACGAAAATTCGTTTGGTGTAAATTCCTAGCATGGCAAACCTCCTTGGTAAGTCAAAGAGAGGATGCAGGAAAATTAGCTCGTGTCAAGCTTATGTTATTTGACTTATTCGCGCTGCCTATTGTACCAAGACTTGCGTTGTAGCTGATTCGGCGGCGGCCAAAACCTCGTTGGATTCCGCCGTGTGCCGGGGCATTTGTCGGCGGATGGCGGGGAAGGCAAGCAGGAAAGCATGGATTCGCCCGACCTCGAGTGCTGTGTTCAAGGTATGGGGGAGGCTGCCGGTGGCTTGGTAGGCCTTCAGTTCATCGAGTTTAAAGGTCAGCATGCCAACCACCTGCCCGGTTGAATCGAATAAAGGCGCGCCTGAATGCCCGGGTTGCAAATTCAAATCAGCCTGTACGTGGCGGGGATCCAAGGTGCGTCCTGATAGTTTCCGGATGAATCCGTGCGAATATTTGGGGCCGGAATATTTTTCAGATTGGTGGGGAAGGCCGATAGTAAAAACGGGGAGGCCGAGGTGAAGTTGGCGCCCTTTCATGAGGGTTAATGCAGGGGTCTTGGCCTCAATCTTCAGCAGGGCAATGTCATTGATTGGGTCGGCCTTGAGCACGTGCGCCAAGTGGCGACGACCGGCTACGAGCACTTCTATGCTATCGGACCGGGCGACGAGGTTATGCGTGGTGATGAGATGGCCTTGTTTCGTGATAAAAAAACCGGAACCGATGGCCCCGCTTTTCGGGCGTGTTACGCTGGCCAGAAAAGTGGAGACCTGCTTGTCGACTGTCTTTTGTTGGTCGGCGGAGAGTTTGCCGTTCACTGTAGCAAGGTGAGCGCGGGCGGCTGCGTGGCCCTGTTGCGCGGCGAGTTGCAGCCACTTGGCGGCTTCCTCACGGTCAGGGTTTCCCAAGGCGCCAAAGTGAAGTGCGGCACCCAGCAGGAACTGGGCGCGTACGCTACCTTGATCGGCAGCAGCGCGGTATAGTTTCAGCGCGCGCGCGGAGTCTTTTGCCACGCCGCGACCGGTGGCGTGCATGAGGGCGAGATTGCATTGAGCGGCGGCGAGGTTCATGCGTGCGGCGTTGCCGTACCACTCGGCGGCTTTGATAGCATTGGCGGGCACGCCGTGGCCGTGCTCATGCGAGGTGCCCAGATTATTCATTGCGGCAGCGTGGCCCTGGGCGGACGCTTCCAAGTAGTATTTGTTTGCCTTTACATAATCATTGGCTTGCGCGTGGAAATTGCCCAGCGTGTAGAGGGCAATTGCATCTTTGTGATCCGCGGCACGGGTGAGCCAGCGCAGAGCGAGATCACGATCTTTTGGTAAGCCTCGTCCCTTTAGCAGGCAAATGCCGAGTTGCCCCTGCGCGCGTGCGTGGCCTTCGGTGGCAGCCAGCTGTAACTGTCGTGCGGCTTCGGCGTAGTTGGGTTTGCCGCCAAGCCCGGTGTAGTGGTTCATGCCCAGATGAAAATGGTACTCCCCGTCACTGGGCGGCGTCTTAGTCCTTGTTGGCTCCGCGCCAGGCAACGTCAGTACAAGGCACAACAGTGACAGGATAATAGTTTCCGAGCGCATCGTTTCTCCTTGTGATGGTTTGGCCACCAAAAACCCAATTTTGGTTTTTCTAGGTGAACCGAGCAAGGGGCAGTTATGCACAATGCCGGGTCAGGGCAGGGTGTTAATCGATGCTCTTGAGGGTGAGTGGCCCATCGAAAATTGTCAGGCTCACCACTTCCGTGCGCGCCATGTGTGGGCCGTGTGCTTCGCCGCGGGGCGCGAAAAACAGCGTGCCCGTGGTGTGCACTGTGCCACTTTCTTCCCATTCGCCGCTCAGCACGTAAGCCGTCTCGTTGGCTTCGGGATGAATGTGCGCGGGAACAGTGGTGCCAGCATGAAATTTTCGCAGCACTGTCACACCGCCGGTGGCTTCATCCTTGCGCAGTATTTTTAATTCCACGCCTTCGTAAGGGCCGGTTTGCCAATCCGTTTCTTCTTCGTTGATGGTGAATGGAAACATGGCCCGGAAAGTAGTGAGCAAATTGGGAAATGTCAAAGCAGCTGTGGCTTTGACTTTTCACCATTCCCTTTCTACTTTGCACGAAATGCATCTCTGGCGTGAACCCATCCCGGACAACTGGCTGCCCAAGGTGCTGGCCAATCTTGACTCGATGTTGCTCGATCACTGCCATCTTGAACGCAAAGCGGCGGCCAGCGCGTTGAGCCTCATGAAATATCCCGAGCTAGCCACACACGCCCGCGAGCTAAACGCCATCGCGCAGGAAGAGTTGGAGCACTTCAATTTGCTGCTCGATTTACTGGGACAACGCGGCGTGGCTTTCGGCGTGCCGCATCCAAGCCCGTGGATTAGCGGGCTCATGCGATTCATCCGTAAAGGCCGGCGCGAACAGGTCATCGACCATCTCATCGCAGCTTCACTGATCGAAGGCCGCAGCTGTGAAAAATTCCAAGTTCTCGCTCAAGCCCTGCGCGACACGGAGCCCTCGCTTGCTGAATTTTATTCAAACCTCGTGGCTAGCGAAGGTAACCACTACGCTGAATTCTGGTTGATGGCCTGCAAGATCGACAACACGGAAGCGCATCGGCGTTTGGATGCTTTTTTGAATTTAGATGCGGAGTTGATCGCGCAGTCGCACGAACTGCCGTTGCTGCATTGAAGAAAAAAGATGGTGCGCGAGAGAGGACTCGAACCTCCACCCCCTAAAGGACTACCACCTCAAGGTAGCGCGTCTACCAATTCCGCCACTCGCGCACGGGCCGGATATATTGCCTTTCGACGGGGCGAAGGCAAGGGGATTCTGCGGGTCAGTGCGGGATTGATTTGCGAGTTCAATTGTCATACGGTGTCTCTAGGAAAGGTGTTACATTTATAATTCATGCCGGAAAGGGATCATACAGCGGTGGGCGGGGAGGTGCGTCAGCTCTGGGAAAAGGGCTATGACTGCGTCGAGAAAAAGAATTATGACTACGCGATGGAATTGCTGTGCATGGCGTTGGAGCAGGATCCGTCGTTCTTCGAGTGCCGTATGGCGCTGCGCGCGGCGCAGATGAAGAAACACGAGAACGCGGGGCGCCTTGCCAAAATGGCGGCGGCCACGACGACGGCGCACCATTTCATGCAGGCGAAGCTGGCGTTGAGAAAAAAAAATAACTTCGGAGCGCTAGTGCACGCGGAAAAGATTCTGTGCGCGGACCCTGAGAATTCCTCAGGGCATCGGGTGATTGTGGATGCGTCGAAGTCGCTGGATTATCCGCAGACATTAATTTCCTCACTACAATTACTCAAGCGGGTGAATCCGAAGGATAACAGTTTAACCCAGGAATTGGCCGACGCGTTAGAGATGTTGGGAGATTACGACCAGGCGGAGGAGGTGATGGCTCAGTTATCCCGAATGAATCCGGATGATATTTATCTTCAGCAGGCTTATCGGGACACAGCGGCAAAGGCGACAATTTATCGCGGTGGCTACGAGAAGATGATGGAGGACGGCGAGGATGATGAGGAGGCGGTGCCGAGTAATTTTACTTCCGAAGATGTTCTGCAGGAGAAAATTTTTCATATGGAGGAGAAGCTGCAGGACGAGCCGGATAACCATAAATTGGCGGTGGACATCGCGCGCCTCTATGTGGAGCAGCAGGATTTCGAGCGGGCGTTTGAATATTTCGATTGGGTGATGGAAAATAATCCGGTGGGCGATTCTGCCATGGACAAGGCCGTGGCGGAGGCGCACGAAGCCCGGTTTGAATTCAATTTGCGTGCGCTCAATGCCGATGACCCGAATGAAGCCGCCGAGCACGCACGACTCATCGAGGAGCGCGATGCGTTTATGTTGGAGAATTGCCAGGAACGCGCTGACCGCTATCCCACAATGCTGGAGTTCCGCTTTGAGCTTGGCGAATGGCTCTTTCGTGCGGGCGATGTGAACGAGGCCATCCACGCCTTTCAACGCGCGCAAAACAGCCCCGGACATCGACTGCGATCGCTGAGTTATCTTGGTCAATGTTTTTTGCAACGCGGCATGCACGATATGGCGGTGAGCATGTTCGAGAAGGGCTTGCAGGAAAAATCCGCAATGGACGATCAAAAGAAGGAAATGGTTTATCACCTCGGTTGTGTGTACGAAGAGATCGGGAAAATGGGGGAGGCGATGGAGCAGTTCAAAAGCATTTATGAAGTGGACATCGGTTATCGTGACGTGGCCGCGAAGGTTGAGAGTGGTTATATGTAACCCCTTCATTGACGCCTAAGGCAATTTGGGCTAGTCATTGGGCATCATGAAATTCCTGATTCGTATAATTTTGGCCGCGCCGTTGTGGGCGGGTTTCAACGGGTTCGCAGCAGATGCTGCCAAGCCAGTGGTATTCAAAGTGAGCGTGCAGACCTTCACCGCGCCCGCAAAATGGAAAAGCACCCCGACCGCCAGTCGAATGCGTGCGGCGCAATTCACCGTGCCGGGCAAGGCAAAGGCCGATGCAGCAGAGTGCGTATTCTTTTATTTCGGGCCGGGAGAAGCTGGCGGCGCACAGGCAAATTTGAAGCGTTGGGTGCAGCAATTCGCACCGGATCCCAAGCCGCTCATCAAGACTGAAGAAGCCAAGCACGGCGAAACGCCGGTGGTGTATTTGTTCGCCGAAGGCACGTACATGAGCGGACCGCCTTTTGGCGGGGCCAAAGTGCCAAAAAAAGATTACGGGATGACGGCTGCCGTTTTAGGCGCAAAGCCCGGTTATATTTTTGTAAAAATGACTGGGCCCAAAGCCACCGTGGGGCAGGCCAAGGCGGATTTTAAAAAAATGATAGAGAGTGCGTTGAAGAAATAACCGTCTCATCTTTGCATGGAAATTTTCACCAAACGCCTCGGGCTGGCGCTATCGGTCCTGATCTCATGCTGCGCCTGGGCGGGTACAGTGACCACCAAGGATGGGCAGGGCTTTACGGGCTTGGTGCAGTTTGCCGATGCGGAACACTTGAGCGTAGGACCGGCAAAAGGGCCGCGCAAACTCATTGCGCTGGCGGATGTGTTGGCGGCTACGTTTGATCCGCCGGTGAATCCGGACCAATTGACACCTGGCGCGCCGATGGCGGGGAAGGGGAGAGGGTTGTTAGCAGCGTATCACGACCGGCCAAATTTCAAGGGGCGCGTGATTTATCGGCTGGATGAAACCATCGATCACCAATGGCGTTCTAAGCAGCCAGTGTTTGATTTGCCGCGAGATTATTTTTCCGTGCGTTGGAGTGGCGAATTGGAAGCACCGGTGACGGGCGAATACACGTTCACGGTTTTGGCCAATGATGGCGGCAAGTTAAAAGTGGGAACGCTGGAGATTGGGCGGATGGAGGCGCTGGCGGGATTCCGCGAGCGAGGCAAGGTGATGCTGCAAGGTGGCAAGCGGGTTCCGTTTGTGTTTGAATTCTTTGATAATTACGGCGAGGCCAGCGCGCGGATTCATTGGCAAGGGCCAGGGTTCCAAGCGGGGCCGATTCCTTCGCAACAGTTGTATCCCGCTGTACCGGTGGATCGCGCGCCGAGGGGGATTGTTGGGCAGCATGGGTTTCTGGGATCGTATTATCAAAACCGGTTTTTTTATGGAGACGCGGTACTGGCGGTTGATCCGAAACTTAATTTCACCGCAGTGAAGCCGCCCAAGGAATTTGCAGATAAAAATTACAGCGTGCGCTGGACTGGCCAATTGGATGCGACACACACCGAGGAGTATACGTTCAAAGTGGAAACCGATGAGGGCGTTCGGCTGTGGGTAGGTGGTCGCTTGGTGGTGAATCAACTTTCAAATCGCGCATTGCAAACCTTCACGGGCACCGCGCCATTGGAACGGGGTAAGCGTTATAATGTGCGGCTCGAATCCGTACACCGCACCGGTGGCGGTCGGCTGAAGGCTTCGTGGGTCAGTAAATCGATGCAGGAAGCGGTGCTGGGCGGCGACGCAACGTCCTCATTTTTTGAGCCGCCGATTCCGGAAGCATTGGAAGGCGGCGAGGTGGAGGAATCCCGGATGCTTGGCGTGTTTTCGTGGGGAGGCTCTCGTGTGGCCGCGGCGGTGGCCACGGCGGATGATTCGGCGGTGCGTTTTGAGGAGGGCAGTAATCCTGCTAAGATTTCCACCGTGAATGTGGCGCGGATTGTACTCACGCCGGTGCCGGAACGTTTCCGCGCGCGGTTGGCGGGAAAGCGAAAAGGCATACTGCTGCGCAACGGCGATTTTATTGAAGGCGAATTACAGGAGTTGAAAACGGATTGGCTGACGATCAACTCGGTGCTGTTTGGCATCAAAGTGTACGGACGCGGTGAAGTGATCGCGCTGATGCTGGGCAAGATTTCCGACAAGCCGGTGCGGAGCGCGAAGTACGAGGTGCGTTTGGAAAATGGGTCACTGCTGTTCGCACGTCGTTTCATATTGGAGAAGGGAAGTGTGGTGGTGGATGACCCGACCGTTGGCAAAGTAAGCATTCCGCTGGCGGAGCTGGAGGAGCTGCGCGCAGTGAAGCGATAAATAAAAAAGGCCGGGATTGCTCCCGGCCTTTGGTTTGATTTTCTTTTTTATCCCTTTTAGTTCACCGAGAGTTTGTGGCTCGCCGAGTGGCTGTTGAACTCAGGCGCGTACAGGCATTGGATGCTTGCCATTCCGCTTTGATATTGGCCTTTGTGCTGGACGCGGACGTTGTACTCGAAGACGTAAACGCCCTTGGGCAGGTAGTCGATGTAGAAGTGCGAGGCCGTGTCGCGGGTCATGTGGTAATACCCGAGGCCGTCTTGATACTTGTACTTGCTGAGCACGTTGGTGGGCTCGGTGCCGCTGCCGCGTTGGTCCTTCATGTGGACGTACTCCATATCGCGATCGGTGCGGAGCACGAGGCGCACGACGAGTTCGTCACCGGTCTTGAGTCCGCCGCTGATGGGTTTTAGCTGCGGGCCTTTGGACGTGTTCACCTTGGTGAAGAGCTGTTTGGTGAGCTTCAACGGGGTTCCTTCGTGCGGGGTGACTTTGGAAATGTCCTCCATATATTGCCAGTGCACGCTGCCCCACGCGACGCCTTCGTCGTGTTTGGTGAGCTTAATTTTGCCGTAGTTGGGCTTCACGTCGCTGCCGAGGAAACGGTGTTCGTAAAAGCCGGTGCCGGCCTCCACGTTTTTGGGCTCAATCTTGTGGTTGCCCACGGTGACTTCCACCAGCGCATCGCTGACGAGTGGGTTGGCGCCCTGGAGCAGCAGGGCGTAGCACGCGTCGGCGGTAGCCTTGGTGGTCTTCCAGTCCTGAGTTTGCTTTTGTTTGAGCAGCCAAACCTTGGCTTCCTCGAGCGCTTCGAAGTCCTGCGTCACTTCATGAAAAGCTTCGATCATCATCGCCTGCGTTTCGATGGGTGCACGGTACCACCAGTAGCTGTGCTCCTGATCTCGCCAGAAGAGGCCCATTTCCTCGTTGGTGACAGAGCGTTCCTTGATGGATTTAATGATGAGCTTGGCGAGTTTGTTGTAGTTCGCTTTTTTCTGGAATTTGCCGAAGCGGTTCATGGCGATGGCGACTTGTGCTTGGTTCATGCGCGAGAGGCGCAGGAAGTATTGCGTGCCGTCTTTATCAGTCTTCACGGCTTGGCCGAGGAAGTAGTTGATAGCCTCGAGATGTTGAGGTGCCACGGCGCGGTCTTTCAGGAAGAATGACCGACAGTAGAGATACTGCGCGATGAGCGAAGATAGATTGTTTGCGTCTTTGTTGCCGTGCTTCAGGATTTCGCGATAGTTTTTATCGATCCAATTATCGAGGCGATTAACGGCCTTGATTGCCATGTTCACGTCCATATCCACATGCATTGCGCGCATGCGGCCGAAGCCGGTGGTGATGTAGAGCGTGATGTAATCGCTGGGGCGGCCGCCGGGCATCCACGGCCACGCGCCGTCTGCAAACTGAGTTTCGCGCAGCTTGCGGATAGCCATTTGCGTTTCAGCGGTGAGGCGATTGTCCTCGAACAGGATGCCCACGTTGCGGCGAGCCTGGCTCTCGCTCTTGGCTTGGCGTAACCAAGGGGTTTCCTCGAGCATCACGGCCTTGAGGTCCTGATTTTTCTCCAGCGGACTATCGAGTGCCGGTGTGTTGCGCCATTTATCAAACACGCCGCGGATGCGCGGATCGCTATTGGCGATGTGCTGCGCGAGGCCGTTGGCATACAAGCGGGTGAAAGTGCTCATGGTGCTGGGGTGGGGGCTCTCCATCAGGTAGGGGAGCGCCATCACCGCGTACCAGTTGGGGTTGGAAACCATTTGCACGGTGTAACGCTCGTGTTTGATGGTGTCGCTGCCGCCGGAGGCAATAAGTTTGTCGAAGT
Source organism: Verrucomicrobiota bacterium (assembly GCA_028872685.1). Taxonomy (GTDB): domain Bacteria; phylum Verrucomicrobiota; class Verrucomicrobiia; order Limisphaerales; family UBA1100; genus JACNJL01. The sequence continues at coordinate 8,683 of JAPKEI010000014.1, forward strand.
TAAATGTCTTCGTCTTGGGCCCGCGGATTGGGAGAGGTAGGCTTTCAGTAACAAAGATACGGCGGCTGAGTACAGGCAGGAAGCCTTGCTCGCCATCGGTTACCGTGTCGGTGCCACCGACGGCTTTGTATGTTAGGAAGCCAAGGTCGTCCGGGACGTTGATGCGCCAAGAATAGGTTTTGCTTTGCTTAGCGGGTACGGTGAATTTTTGATCGAGATCGGCGTTACCGAGTTGGTCGTCCACACTGTCGTTGGTAAGCGCGTCGGCGAAGGTGAGGCGTACTTTTCCGGTGGCCTCTTTGTCGGTCATATTGGTGACCTTCACAGTGAACTCGAGTTGATCGCCCTCGCGCAGGAAGCGCGGCGGGTTGGGTTGCACCATGATGTCCTTGGCGGTAACCGTGCTGCCGCTTAGGAAGCCGCTACGCAGTTCGTTGTCGTGTGTGAAGCCCATGAACTTCCACTTGGTGAGTGCCTCAGGCATAGAGAATTCCAGTCGCACTTCGCCTTTTTTATTGGCCACAATGTGCGGCAGGAAGAAGGCGGTTTCGTTGAGGTTCTTGCGGGCGGTAACCTGATCGAGGTTTGGGCCTGAGGAGGAAGCTTCATTATTGGAGCCATTAGCTCTTTTATCTGCGCCGTCATCGCTTTCCATAACAGCACTATCGTTTTGCGCTTCCTGTGCTCCCCCAAAGGCAGCCGCAGGAGGGGCCGCTTTAGCAGCTGCACGGGCCATCATTGGAGCGCCCTCAGCCATTGCCATCATTGCTTCCGGTCGGCCTCCTCCGGGTCCTCCACGGAAGGCCATCGATTTTCTTTGGGCACCATAGTAGGCGTAGCCGTAAAGGTTGGCCGTGATTTCGCGCGGGAAGCTTCGGTAGTTGAGGCTTATATTTTGGTGCGAGCGGCGGTTCCATTGGCCGTGCAGATGTTGCAGGCCCTTGGCGCTGTTTTCAAAACGCTGGTTCAAGCGGGCGTAATCCTGACGGAACACATTCATGGAGGTCTGCCATTGGTGCGGCTTGAATTGGTCGAGGCTTTCGTCGTAAAGCACAGCGGCCATTTCGGCGACGGCTTTCTCGGCGTTGGAGCCGGTGATGACGGCGGTCCATTTTTCCTTTTGGCCGGGCTGGAGTTTGTCGGTGAAATGCTCCCATTTTACGGTGAGGTTTTTATTCGTCCACGGCACATTTATTTTTCGGCTGCTGAGATATGCTCGGTTTTCACGCACCATGGTGACATGCAGCGTGAACCCACCGCGCATGGCTTCGTTTACTGCCTGCTTAATGGCGAACTGCGTGAGGCCACGTTCGGTCCAAAAGCTCTGGAGGATTTTGCGGCGATGCTCGATCTCGATGAACGCGCGGGCTTCACCATAGCCGCTACCCCACAGTGCCATGAACTCGTTACCCGGCTCAACGCTCCACGTGGGAGACTTGAGCACGTGTGGTACGCGGATTTTCAATTTGGCCGCCTGCGGGTTGAGTACTTGGATGGGCGCGCGTGCGGTGACTGTTTTGCCAAAGCGATCCTGTGTTTCGAGAATCACACGGTAGGTGCCTTCCTCTAAATTGAAGTTGAAATTCGCTTGGCCGCTGGCGTCAGTGGTGAAGTCTTTCTCGGCAATTACTTTACCGAGCTTCCATGAATTGACATTGGAAGAATCCGGCGCGGGCACAAACTCCGGAGCAAACCGGCCGTGGCGCATTGGCATCACGTTCCGCGGGTTGACGAGCTTGGCGCGCTCGACATTGGCGGGTTGTTGCAGCGCGTAGAGTTTGAGTGTGCCTTCGGCTTTTTGGCCGATGCCATCGAGCGACGTGGTGCTGATGCTCACCGCGGTGGCCTTGCCCTGCGCTTGCCAATCGGCTGCGGACACGCTGGCTTTCAGTGCGGTGTAGCCAAGGTTGATGGAATGGCTATCGCTGCGGGTTTCACCGGTGGTGTCGGTGACGTCCGCGTGGATAGTGTAACGGAATGTTGGTTCATCCTTGGCCGCAACGGTGAGGTCCGGCTTAGCAATAAAATTCACATCAAACGCACCATTCGGTTTGGTGGTGGCGGTGCCGTGGGCAATTTCCTGACTCTTGCCTTGCGGCGCGGGACGCCACCAATAGTGCCAACCCCACCAAGCGGGGTAACGCACTTCACGGACGACGCGCCATTTGACTTTAGCATCGTTGATGGCCGCGCCGGTGTAGCCGGTAGCTTTGCCAATGAGAGCGACTTCGCCGCTGAGTTTGCCGGCTGTCTTCGGAGCCTCGAGTTCCACTTGGAATTTCGGCCGTTTGTACTCCTCAACATTGATGGACGCATTGCCGCGTGGGCCGGTGGTGATCTGCAAACTCATGCGGCCCAGCACGCGGTCGCGCGGTGCGGTGAACTTGCCGCTGAACGAGCCGTAATCGTTGGCTCGGTGTTGCTGGCGGGAAACCTCTTTGCCATTGCGATCGCGGAAGATGACCGTCACGAATGAATTCGGAATGGTGCGGTAGTTGTCGTTGTGCTGATCGACATGAATGCAGAGGCCTTTGTATTCCACCGTTTGGCCGGGTCGATAAAGCGAGCGATCAGTGAAAAAGATGGTGCGATCATACGGGCGCGGGTTGCTGATGCGGCCGTGGTTGTAATAATCATTCGCGGTGCTGAGTTGTTGGCCGCCTTTGCTGGCGAGTAAAAGATAGCCGCGCTGCACGGCTTGGAATTTAAAATGGCCGTTGGCATCGGACATTGTTGGGGCCACTTCAGTGCGACCTCCGTTGCGCTCGCGGAACCACGCGCGGACCTTGGTGTTGGCCACCGGCTCGCCGCTGTTGGCATCGAGCACGAAGCCCTCGACAAGGCCATTGCCGCTTCGCTGGCGCATGACGATGGAAAGGTCGCTGGCCCAGAAGCTTGTGTAATAGCAAACGTTGTTTGCTGCAGTGAAGTTTTCAGTGTGGCTGCTGATGAGATAATAAAATCCCTGCGGCATTCCCTTGGGTGGTTTGATAGTTTTGACTGCCTCGTGATAGTCGGCGGTGGGGGGCAGCTTGACACTCCATTCCTTGATGACTTCCTTGCGGAGCAGGGCGGCACGTTCGTTGTTGTCGAGCCAATTTGGATTGCCGCGTTTGCGTTTCATTGCCGCTTCCCAATTCTCGGCTACCACGCGGAAGTGGATTTGATCCACATTGCGGTACTTGATGGTGATCTCGGATTGAGGGTCATTCCAAACGCGCTCAATGGTGACGTTGCTGCTCTTGGCCTCGATTTGGATGACGAGGTTGTGGCACTGCGCCCCGCCGGGAGTTTTCGGGAATGCGTTTGCGCCTTGAAGGGCGATTTTGCGGGCCTGCACTTTGTCGCCCTCTTGGTTGAGTGAGCTGGCGAGGTTGAAGCGCGCGCGGGCGCTGATGCGGTGGTCGGCCCATTCGCCGATGAAGCGTTTGAGCGCAGCGCGGTAGCGATCGTTTTTGGTTTCGCCGAAGGCTTTGTTTTTACCGAAGTTGATGCGGGCGAGGTCGGCGTCAATGTACGCGCTTTTGTCTTTGTCGTTTTTGTGGAACGCGAGCAAATCGCGGTAGAGGTTCAGTGCTTTGACTGTACGGCTCTCAGTATCGGTGGTCTTGATTTGCCACGTCATAAATTCCGCGGCTGAGTCAAAGATCGGATCAGTAGCACTCAGTTCAAATGCATCCTCAGCTTTCGCGCCAGCTTGTTCTCCACTGCTGTAAAACTGTAGTGCATTGTACACGAGGAAATCGTACATCGTAGGTCGGAAGTTGTCAGGCGCAGTGCCCTTTTGAAGAAGCTCGTTGTAATCGGCCACGGGGATTTCCTTGAGAACCGCCTTATGGACGAGGGCCTTATTGAATTGCTTGTCTATCTCATTAAAAATACGCGGCAAATCCCATGTCTCAAAATCGTTACCCGCGCTCGCTCCGGTGCGCGTGCGTTGCAGGAAGCGCCAGCGGTTTTGCTGGAAATAATGCCAATACCAATTGGCGAGGATCGCCTCCATCACCGGCTTCATTTCCTTGGGCGCCTTCGTGATCTCGGCCTCCATACGGCGAATCTTCTCCTGCGCTTTGTTGCCTTGAATGGTGCCCTCAAGCGCCATTTTTTTGCCAATCGCCTTGATGGCTTCGGCGTAATCCTTGTCACGCAGCGTTTGCGCGATGATCGGTTCAAGATGTGTGATGGCTGTCTTGGGTAGCCCCTTCTTGAGGGCGGCATCGTACGCCTTCCAGTTTTGTGCTTTGGAAAGCTTGGCGGGCGGATCCGCGGCATTGATGAGCGTGATGGCGACGGCTACGAGGGCCAGAGAAGCAACGATTTTTTTCATAGTATTGAGAACAGTTTTGCAACTAATTGGGAATTGGACGGAACAATGCACAACTATGCTCCGCCAAATGAGCATTTGCAAAGGTTGAAGCCAAGCGACGGCGATGGCAACCCAAATCCAGTATTCCAGTATAACACTATATTGTTTGCCTCGGGGGAGGTTTTCGCTAGGCTCACCGTCCAACGGCAGCACAGGTATATTTTTATGCACAAACTAACCCTTCTTGACGCGGATGCCCCGAATTCTGGCGGTGGCATGAATCAGGTTTCTGACGAAGACAAAAAAGCGGTCGATCAACTGCGCGAGCAGTACAACGGCATGCGGGCGGAGATGGCGAAGATCATCATCGGCCAGGACAAAGTGGTGGAACAGATGTTGATCTGCATCCTCTCTCGCGGTCATAGCCTGTTGATGGGTGTGCCGGGGTTGGCGAAGACGTTAATGGTTAACTCGTTGTCGAAAATTATGAGCCTGCAGTTTAGCCGCATTCAGTTCACGCCGGACTTGATGCCGAGCGACATCACGGGCACTGAGATTTTGCAGGAAGGCGAAGCGGGGCGGCGCCAGTTTGAATTCGTGAAAGGCCCCATCTTCTCGAACATCGTGCTTGCGGATGAAATCAACCGTACGCCGCCTAAGACACAGAGCGCGCTTTTGGAGGCGATGCAGGAGCATCGCGTCACCACCGGCGGCGAGCATCGCGAGTTGCCGCAACCGTTCTTCGTGTTGGCCACGCAAAATCCAATCGAGCAGGAAGGCACGTATCCGTTGCCCGAAGCGCAGTTGGATCGTTTTATGTTTCTCATCAACGTGGATTATCCCAGCGTGGAAGAGGAGCGCCGTATTGCCCGCGAAACCACCGGCACGCACGTGGCGGATTTGCAGGAGGTCATCGATGGCCCCACATTGCAGCGCTACCAAAGCCTAGTGGAGCGCGTGCCCGTTCCTGATCATGTTTATGATGACATTGTGGACATGGTGCGCCTCACGCGTCCGAAGGCGGAAAACGCGCCCGAGTGGATTCAGAAATGGGTCACGTGGGGTTCCGGTCCGCGCGCGGTGCAGTATCTTGTTCGCGGCGCCAAGGCGCACGCGGTGTTGCACGGCCGCTACGTGGTCGGCTGGGAAGACGTGGAAGCGGTCGCGCACTCGGTGCTCAGCCATCGCATCCTTACCAACTTCCAGGCGCAAAGCGAAGGCGTGGACAGCTCGTTTGTGATCGATAAACTACTCGAGAACATTGCTGATAAAGAAGCGGCGATGGCCACCCAGTAAACCGGCCCACAAACCGGCCCCGCCATTTTGGAACAGGACGCTTACAACGAAATACTTGACGGTGATGTGCTTACCCGCTTGAGCGGGCAATTCTTGCACGCGCGCCAGCCGATGGTGGGTAACATCGTCGGCCATCACAAAAGCCCCTACCGCGGCTCCAGCGTCGAGTTTGCCGAGTACCGCAAATACGTGCCCGGCGATGATCCGCGCCTGTTGGACTGGCGAGTGCTCGCGCGTACGGATCGCTACTTTATCCGAGAATTCGAGGCCGACACCAACTTACGTTGCTATATAGTAGTGGATTGTAGCGAGAGTATGTCCTTCGGCGAAAAGGGAATGCGAAAGTTCGATTACGCTCGAAAGATCGCCGCCACGCTGAGCTACATGCTTTCGCATCAGGGCGACGCAGTGGGCTTGCAACTTTTCGATAATGGCGTGGCCGCGGACATTCCGCCGCGCCGGAACCCGCTGCACCTCAAGCATATCTTCGACACGTTGGTCAAGGCGAAGACGCAAAACGAAACCGGCCTCGTGCAGGAACTGCACCAATTTGCCGAACGTATTCGGCAACGTGCGTTGGTGATTATCATCTCTGATTGTTTTTGTGACGTGGATGATCTGCTCAATTGCTTCGAGCATTTGCATTTCCAGAAACATGACTTCGCGCTGTTCCATTTATTGGATCCGTTAGAGCTGGACTTGGACCTCGATCGCCCTATTCGTTTTCAGGATATGGAAGGCAGCGACGTGTTGCTGGCCGAGCCGGAAATTATCCGCGAGCCGTACCTTGAAGCCGTGCGCGAATACCTTGTGAGAATCCACGAAGGCTGCAACAAGCACAACGCTGACTACCGGCGCGTGAGTACCGATCAACCCTACGACGCCATTCTTGCCGACTTCCTAGTCGATCGTGAGATGCTTGCCAAAGGTCGCGCATGACATTTCTCAATCCATTAATGTTGTGGGGGTTGCCGCTGATTTTACTGCCGGTGCTCGTCCATTTATTCAACCGCTTGCGTCATCGCAAGCTGCCGTGGGCGGCCATGATGTTTCTCCGCATGGCCAACCGAAAATCCACCCGCTACGCCAAGCTCCGTCAATGGCTGGTGCTGCTTTTCCGCGTGTTGGCCGTATTGATGCTGCTCTTCGCACTGAGCCGCCCGCTCGCGGGTGGTTGGATGGGCGGGATGTTTTCCAGTAAACCGGATGTGGTGGTGATTATTTTGGATCGTTCGCCAAGTATGGACGGACGGGCGGACGGTGAATCTCGTCTGGATAAATCCCGCGCGGCAATCCTCAAGGGGTTGAAAGGATTTGCCGAGGGGAGTCGGGTGGTGCTGATGGATCACACTGCCACACATGTGCAGGAGGTGGGGAGCACGGAGGCATTAAAAAATTTAATGAGTGGTGGGGTCAATGACACTGCTGCGGATTTGCCCTCACAACTGGAGGCAGTACAAAAGTGGTTTGAATCCGAAAATCCCGGCACGGGTGAAATTTGGGTTGCCTCGGATTTGCAGGCAAGCAATTGGGATCCGGCCTCAAAGGAACGCTGGAGGGGATTGGTTGGAGGCTTTGAAGGTTTGCCACAAAAAGTCAGGGTTCGTCTGTTGGCGATGAATGAACCGCTGGCGAGCAATAATTCGGTGCGCGTGCGGGAGCTGGAATTGCACGGTGAAGGCGAAAGCGCCGAATTGCAGCTCGAAGTCGAAGTGCTGCGTGATAAATCCGAAGTCACAGAAATCACCGTGCCAGTGACGATTCATCTTGGCACGGAATCGCGCAAATTGGATGTGGATTTCAAACTGGAAGGCACCAGCCATACGCAGTTCGTGAAACTTTCGATCACCGATCCTGAACAGGGCGGTTGGGGTTGGGTTGAAATTCCCGATGACGATAACCCGCGTGATAACCGAAGTTATTTTGTTTATGGCAGTCACGGGCGTTCGAGCACGGCAGTGGTGGCCGATGATTCGTACATCGGCCGTTTCCTGCAAATGGCTGCTGCTCCGAATCCGGCCAACACTAATCAAGTGAGCGTGGCGGTGGCCGAGGCGAGGCGCGCGGAAGTTAAATGGTCCGACCACGCCATGATCTTGTGGCAGGGCGCGTTACCCGAAGGGGATATTGCCAAAACACTACTGGAGTATGTCGATACGGGCGGCATGGTTGTTTGTTTCCCGGGTCAACTGGAAAGTGAAACGAAATTTGCCGGCATTGGTTGGGGGCCAATGAAATCGACACAAAATGAACAAGGCCGGGCATACCCAAGCTGGCGCGAGATGGTGGTCGCGCAAGGTGAAGGGGGTCACTTGGGGCCGCGTGTGGTTTCCTGGGAGGAAGGGGAAGGCCCGCTTGCGCGCACGGAGGAAGGTTACAGTTTGCCTATGGATGGCCTGTACTTTTCGCAGCGGCGTTCGATTGAGGGCGATGGAATTATTCTGGCAAGCATCGCCCGTGACGGCAAACCGGAACGGACAGCTGAGTCGCTGATTGTCCGCAAAGTGCAGGGCAAAGGGCAAATTATCTTCGTCGGCACCGCCCCGGGTGATACGTGGAGCAGCCTGAATTTTTCTATTGTATTGCCAATTATGTTGCAGCGGATGGTGAGTTCAGGCGCAGCCTCGGGGTCCGGTCGGTTTAGTAGTGATCGTATGTTGTCAGCGGGGGATGATCCCTCGCGGACCAGTGAACGCTGGGTTTCAGTGGGCGGCGAGGAAGGTAAGAGCCGTGATTTCAACACCGAGGCTGGCATCTATCGGCTGGGCAAACGGGTGGTGGCAGTGAATCGTCCCGAGCGCGAAGATCTCGTGCCTTCGCTTGAAGGTGACGAGGCGGTGGAATTATTTGGTGAAATGCCGGTGGCGCTTTTTCAGGAAAAACGCGAAGGCACCGCCGGCGATCCCAAAGAAATCTGGAAATGGTTCCTCGCCCTGATGGCGGTGGCACTATTAGTAGAAGGGTTTCTGATCCTGCCGAAGAGCACAGATGAACGCGTGGTGATTAGCCGGCCCACCACGGGCAAAGTAGCCACGGAGGCAAATTGATGGACAAGCT
>JAPKEI010000015.1 GCA_028872685.1 Verrucomicrobiota bacterium
CACGCTAAGTAAATTGCTCCCCGCGTGGGGTTTGTATTTTGACGACCAACACGTTATGGCGGATATGGATAGTCCTTTCCGGCGGGACCCGCGCGGATCAGAAGTGTGGCCTACTTGGGTGGAGCTGCCCGGAAAAAGCCATAGTCAATCCGAAATTGTTACGCAGGATTTGGGCACAGTCAGCGTGCTGCACGCCGGCGCATTCACCGGCAAGGTGGCGAAAGGGTTGAAGCGAGTTGACCTCTTCAGCACCTCCACCAACGCGATGCGACTTGCCACCCAAACTTCCGCTGGCACGGCAACCAACGCCACGGCGGTTTTACCTTTGCCTCGCTTTTCCGCCGCGCAGGATAAAATTGCGCGCACCTTCAAGGGTAGCGGCAAGTCCAGCGTGTTGGCAGTGAAACTCAGAGGTGCTTTTGCGACGGCATTCCCGGAGGGTGACCCTGCGGCCTTGCCGCCTTCGGATGCCAACGCCACCGCGCCCAAAGATACCGCTTTCAAAGTAGCCCGAAAAGGCACCACGCCCGTGGTGGTTCTGGTTGGGGATGTTGATTTATTGAACGACCAATTGGCCGCCCAACCGATGCAGGACGCCTTTGGGCAGTTTGTTGGGTTCCGCAACAGTAACTTTGCCTTCGTGATGAACCTCGCTGATTTTTTGACCGGTGACCAAGACCTTATTCGCGTACGGAGCCAAACCCAACGTGATCGCCCGTTGGAGTTGCTAGACCGGATGCTCGAGAAGGCCACGCGACGTATGCAGAAAGACATCGATTTACTCGAGGAAGAACTCACTGCGGCCGATAAGAAGGTTCAGCAGGTGAAGGGCAAACTTAACGAACAAGTTCGTCAACTGCTCGCTACTGGCGGAGGCCAACTCCAAGTCAGCCAGGCGGACATCAAAAAGCTTGAAGACAGTCAAGACGCCGAGGAAGCCGCGCAGGTCAAGGCACGTAAAACCATTCGTGAAAAGAAAAACGAGCTGCGCGAGGAAATCGACAAGCTCAAGTTTCGTATCAAGTGGGCCAATATTCTGATCATGCCCGCGCTCGTGGCCATCTTCGGATTACTCGTTGCCACCGCCCGCCACCGCCGCACAGCCGCCTAACTATGAAAAGCAAACAAATCACCATGATGATCACGCTGCTAGTGGTCACACTCGCGGCCTACTTAATTTTTAGCCCCGCTGACAACCCTGGCTCATCTGAGAACACCGGCGTGGGCGACGAACCCCTTGCTGGACTGGAAATTGGCCGCATAGCCGCCATTACCCTCACCACCAGCGAAGGTGAAGAAATCGCCTCCTTGCGCATAGAGAAAGAAGCAGGCCGCTGGACCGTGGCGCAACGCGGCGGCTACCCGGCGGACACAGCCCGGATCGAGGGGGTGGTGAAAAACCTTATCTCGATGAAAATCCTGCGGCGCGTGCCCGCGGGCAAAAGTCAATTAGGACGATTACACCTCGATGAACCCGGCGCCGGCAAAACGGCTGCCGCCCAGATCGAGCTGTTCGCGGCGGACGGCAAGTCCATTAAAGTCATTCACCTCGGCAAGGAATTGAGCGCGCCGGGCGGGGAAGGGAGCACCTCGGCCTTGGGAGGTGGCAGTTACCCGGATCGGCGTTTTGTAATGCTTGATGCCGAGCCTGCCAGTGCTGCGGTAGTAGATCAAACCTTCAGCAACGCTAACGCGGATGCTGCGGATTGGATTAATCGCACTGATTTTTTTGAGGTAAACAATGTGCTTTCGATGGCGGTGGATTACGCCGGCACTGAGGCCACCAACTCATGGGAGCTGGTGCGTGAAAACACTACCACTAATTGGACGCTCGTTGCCGCACTGGAAGGCGAAGTTTTGGATCAGAGTAAACTCAGTTCGTTTGCGCAACCACTGCAGTCGCCCACCTTTAACGACGTGCTCACCGACGCCGCCGCTAATCTCAGCACCAATGCCACCCGGATCACGCTGGGTACTGAAGACGAATTCACCTACACCCTCACCCTTGGCGAGCCCAACGCCGAGGGCGAATTCCCAATGCAACTTGCAGTGGCTGCGAAACTTGCGGAAAAACGCGACCCCGAGGAAGGAGAAAAACCTGAGGACAAGGCCGGTCGTGATCTCCAATGGCAAAGCCAACAGCAACAACTCAAAACCCGCCTAGCCCTTCATCAAACATTTTCGGGCAAACACTGGACGTATCTCGTTCCCGGCTACACGGTTTCCGACCTGTTAAAAAAGCGCGAGGAATTGTTTGCCCCTAAAGCCGCCGCTCCTCCCCTCGGTCCGACATTACCTTTCCCACCTAGTTCGCCATTAAATCCGTTGCAAAACCCCAAATAACGGCATTTTTTCGCCATGCCCGCATTGACAGCAGGGCTAATTAGTGGTTTATTTGGGAAGCGGAGGAACGCAATGGCTAATCTAACAAAAATCATACTCGGTCTGAATATCCTCGCAGCCGGTGCTGGGATTTTCTTTGGGATCACCAAGTCTGGCAAAACAAGCGAGTTGATGGACTCGGTCGCCACCGCCAAAGGTGAGGCTAGCAAAGCAACCAGCAAGTTAAGTAACTTGGAATCGGAGAAAGCCGCGATAAGTAAACAATTTACCGATAAGGATGCCGAGCATAAATCCATTAAAGCCCAATATGATCAGCTGGCAGGTAATGCTGGCAGCAAGGATGCGGAATTTGCAAACCTCCAGCAGGAGAACGGCACTCTGAACGCTGAAAAGCAAAGCTGGATTACTGAACGTCAAAATTTGCAAACGAAGGCCAACGAAGCAACAATTGCACAAACACAACTCGCCGCCGCAGAAGCGCAAGTCCAAACGCTCTCAGCCCAGCTGGATAAGATCAAAAACCCGCCCGCACCAAAGAAGCCAAAGGCGCCCACCGTAACTGCTGGTGGCAATGTTGGCAAAATTGCAAATGTCGACCCTCGGAATGGTTCGATAATTTTAAACCGCGGATCTGCTCATGGATTTAAGGTTGGGGATCAGCTCAATGTGTTCCGCAACAATAAACTAATCGGACGCATTGAGGTGACCCGACTCAGCGGCACTAACACCGGGCTTTCAATCGCCCAACGAACGGAAGGGTTAGGGGTCCCTGCTGGCGCGCAGTTCCAGGTAAACGACGACCTGGTTAAGTTTCAATAACTATGAAGAAAGCCACCACCATTACACTGCTAATTCTACTCACAGTCTCTGTGGGTTCCAGTGTTTATCTTTTATTGGATCAAAAAACAAAAAACAAACTGATTGCCGACAAAGATGCCTCGGTCTTGAATCGTGATAAAATAATTTCTGAAATAACTGAGAAACATAAGAAGTTGGATGCTGAGCTAACTCAGGCCACTCAAGCTGCAAAGGTTGGGGAAAAGGAGTACAAAGTTCTGGAATCTGACCGGGACTTCTTAAAAATTAAAATCACATCTGCGGAATCCAAACTTGCCGCCCAAGCAGATGGGTCCAGCGAAGACACCGAGGCCGCCGAAAAAATTCAGGAAGAATTGAGCGCACTAAAACTGGAGGCCACTGAAAAAGCAAAGCAACTTGCGGCCTTGGAGGCGAAGAACTCTTCGCTCGATGCACAAATTGCAGACCACTTGAAACAACTCCAAGAATCCGCCGGTGCCTTGGTTGACGCTGAAGCCAGCCTTAAGCCATTTCAAGAATTGGGGAAAACTCCCGACGAAATTAAAAAAGACCTTATGAAACGGCCCGTCACTCTTTCTCAACCATTGCCCCCGCGCCCCGCCAGCCAAGCTGGCAAAATCACTGAACCGATCCAAGCACCTGAGCCTGCGCCGAAACCCGCTGCTCCCGCACCCACGAATCAACCATGAAGAAGACTCTCTCCACATTGTTCACCACCAGCCTTTTGATTGCTGTTGGTTTTATGGTGCTCACAGCCACCGGTTGCGGCACACCTTTACAATCAACAAACGATTCTGACCGGCCCTGGAATGAGACCCGCGGCTTCCAGCACCAAGGAGCCTCTCGCCTCGATCGTTAATCAGGCTCGACCCAACGTGAGGGCGTTGCCACACCGTCGAGCTGCACATCGTGTTCCTCACACGGAACGCTCTCAATAAGTTGATGATCAAACCCCACTCCGATTTTTTGCCCGGCCAACTCAGTTAACCATCTGTCATAAAATCCGCGCCCACGGCCGAGGCGATGACAGTCCATGCCGAAAGCAACCCCCGGAACGACCACGAAATCCACCTCGCACGCGGGAATCTCAACGGCATCGACAGGCGGCTCAGCAACCCCAAAATTACCCGGCACCAGCGCCTCAGGTGAGCTTGCATAAGCCGCATGATAACCTCGGTCGGCTTGGTAGCGTGGGAAACAAAACCGTTTCCCGCTGGACATCAGCAATAACACATTCAGCTCATCCGAGAATGGCGCGTAAAGTAATACCGTGCCAGCAGAACCCCATTCAATCCGCGCGTGCAATCGGCTGCAAACAGCCACCGAAGCCATTATCCGTTCTTCAGGGGGAATGCGAAAGGCGCTAATTTTCGCGCGTACGGTAGCTTTTTCTTCTTTAATTCCCATCCTGTTTTTTGGCTTCAGTCTGCAGTGACCGCCAATGCAGCACACGGGCTTTGATTTTTTGTTCAACGCCTTCTTCCGTCGGTTCGTAAAAAACTTTGTCCACGCCCAGATAATCCTGCGCCACAAAATGGCCGGCGTAATGGTGCGCGTATTTGTAGTCTTCACCATTGCCAAGTTGTTCTGCGCCCTTGTAATGCGAATCGCGCAAATGTTTTGGAACAGGAATTGTGCGGCCGCTTTTCACTTCCTCCAGCGCGGCATCGATAGCGACGTAGGAACTGTTGCTCTTATGGGCGGTGGCGAGGTAGACAGTGGCTTCGGCAAGGGGAATGCGTGCCTCGGGCCATCCGACGAATTCCGATGCGGAATGCGCCGAAGTGGCGAGCACGAGCGCCATCGGATCGGCAAGGCCAATGTCTTCGGCGGCACTGATCATTAGCCGGCGCGATATAAAACGCGGGTCCTCTCCGGCGTGAATCATTTTCGCCAGCCAATAGAGCGCTGCATCGGGATCGCTGCCGCGAATGCTTTTGATGAACGCGGAAATGGTGTCATAATGCTGGTCCCCGTCCGCATCGTACACAACGGCCTTTTTTTGGATGCATTCCTCCGCCACGCCGAGTGTGAGATGAATCACGCCGTCTTTGGCGAGGGGCGTGGTGAGCGCGGCAATTTCCAATGAGTTAAGCGCCTTGCGCGCGTCACCATCAGAAATCATGGCGAGATGGTCCAGCGCGTCCGAATCGGCATTAATTTTAATGTGACCCACACCGCGCTCTTTGTCCGCTAAGGCCCGATTGAGCAACGTGCGAATATCGGCTTGCCCAATCGGTTCCAATTCAAATATCTGCGAACGTGACACGAGCGGTGAGTTGACAAAGAAAAACGGGTTATGTGTCGTCGCGCCGATGAGTTTCACTGTGCCGCCTTCCACATCGGGCAACAGGACATCCTGCTGCGCTTTGTTGAACCGATGGATTTCATCGATGAACAGCACCGTGGCGCGCCCGGTATTTTCCAGCCGATTAGCCGCGCCCGAAAGCACGCGACGCATTTCGGCCACATTGCTTTCCACGCCACTTAGCCGCTCAAACTTGCTTTCTGTGCGGTTGGCGATGATTTGCGCGAGGGTGGTTTTACCAGTCCCCGGTGGACCGTAGAAAATTAGTGATTGGATTCGATCCGCCTCAATGGCGCGCCGCAGCAACATTCCAGGTTTGAGGATGTGTTGTTGCCCAACATATTCCGCAAGCGTACGCGGGCGCATTCTGGCAGCAAGGGGGGCCTGCCGATGATCAGCCGCACGATCAGCTTTGGGCTCATCGACCGCTGCCGATGCATTGAATAAATCCCTTTCCGCCACGCACCGATGGTGGCACAGCACAAAAAAATACCCAACCCAAACCGCGCAAACTGGCCCAAGGAACGATGATTCCTAGGTGGGGCCCAATCGATGCCTTAAGACTTCCAGTCAAGGCCTGACGGCCAGCACCAAAGGCAAGGCCCCATTTTATTTTGATTACCTTCCGGGGCGATAAATGTTGCGCGGCCCGAGCGGGTGAAGCAAACATATCCTAAATTCAGTTATTCCTCAAGTCGCATTGCTTGCCTCAACACAAAATTTGTTGCATCTTAGATCCATGCAACGTGTATTATTTTTCCTCACCATTTTCCTTCCGCTGATTGCCGCTGCCAAACCACCCAACATTGTGTTCATCCTTTCCGATGACCAAACTTGGACCGATTACAGCTTCATGGGGCATAAAACTATCGAGACACCACACATTGACCGTCTTGCCTCACAAAGCCTCACATTTACCCATGGCTACGTTCCGAGCAGCCTGTGCTGCCCATCACTAGCCACAATTATTACCGGGCTTTACCCCCACCAAAGCAAAATCACTGGCAATGAGCCGCCCATTCCACCACAAGGCAAACGATCACCGGAATATGCCAAGAGGTTTCAGGAACAGGTTTCGCTAATTGATAAGGTTCCCTCTTTGCCACGAATCCTGAAAGAGAAGGGATACGTCAGCCATCAGAGCGGCAAATGGTGGCAGGGGAATTACAAGCGCGGCGGCTTCACCCACGGTATGACTCATGGTGATCCCAAGCGAGGCGGGCGACACGGTGATGTCGGCCTAAAGATTGGCCGGGAAGGTTTGAAGCCTATCTACAATTTCATTGATGAAGCAGGCGAAAAACCGTTTTTCATTTGGTATGCCCCGTTCCTGCCACACACCCCGCACACCCCACCCAAACGGTTGTTCGAAAAATATGCCGCCAAAGTGGATTCACCGCACATAGCACGCTACTACGCGATGGTGGAATGGTTCGATGAAACCGTTGGTGAGCTTGTCGGTCATATCGACAAGAAGGGACTCGGCAAGGATACGATTATTATTTATGTCACCGACAATGGCTGGATTCAGAGCCCCGAGCGGCGCGGCTATGACCTCAAGAGCAAGCGTAGCCAATACGACGGCGGCACCCGCACGCCCATCATGGTACGATGGCCAGGCACTGTGAAGCCGGCCGTGTCTGCCACACCCGTTTCCAGTATTGATATGGTGCCCACCGTGCTGCACGCGCTCGACATGAAGCCTACCACCGCCATGCGTGGTCTGAATCTACTGGACGCCAAAGCCGTTGAGGCACGCAAGTTCCTGTACGGCGAAATTTTTCTGCACAACGCCGTGGATACGCATAACCCGGCCAAGAATCTCACCTACCGGTGGGGAATTCAGGATGGCTGGAAACTTATTCTACCGCATAAAGAGAATGTTGTGACGCGAGCAGGAAAAGGATCCAAGGGAACCGGTGAGATCGAGTTGTATCATTTGGCCAAGGATCCCTTTGAGGCGAAAAACTTGGCCAGTGTGAATGCCCAAAAAGTTTCTGAACTGCGAAAGCTGATCGATGACACTTGGGATGTAAAATAGGCAGGCTTAACCGTTCAAAGTCTGATAAAACTCGCTCAGATCATTTATCCCGTCGCGGGAAAAGGGCTTCAGGCATATTGATGTTGTGGCCTGCGCTTAATCCGCCCCAACCCTCCTCGGCTAGGTTTGCCAAATCAGTTGAATGATTCAGCTGCTCCATGATTCGGTGGCTGGTCGTGGGGAGGTAAGGCTGCAGCCAGATGGCCAGCAACCGACACCCTTCGGCCAGATTGTAAAGCACCTCACCCAATCGCTCGGTCTGTTCAGGGTCTTTGGCCAACTTGAAGGGGGCGGTTTCGTCAACGTACCGGTTCATTCGTGCGATGAAACTCCAGATGGTCATCAACCCCGCCTGCAGTTCGTTGAATTTCAGCTCGCTCACCAACTTGTCGCGTGCGGAAATAGCTTCGGCGGCGAGCTCATCGTGTTGCGGTGGTACGATGCCTTCGCGGTATCGAGTGAGCATTGAGAGGGAGCGGTTGACGAGGTTGCCGAGGCCGTTGGCCAACTCGGCATGATAGCGGTTGGCGAAGCTTTCGTCGGTCCAATTGCCGTCAGGGCCAATAGCGAGTTCGCGCACGACGTAATAGCGGAAGGCATCTAATCCCCAATCGTCGATGACGGCCACGGGATCGACGACGTTGCCGATGCTTTTGCTCATCTTTTGATTATTCTTTTGCCACCAACCGTGCACGAGCACTTGTTTGGGTAGGGCGAGGCCGGCGGCTTTGAGCATGATGGGCCAGTAGACGGCGTGGAATTTGAGGATGTCTTTGCCGATGACATGAATGTCGGCTGGCCACAAGTCGGCTTCCTCGCCGCGTGCGCGGGGGATGCTGAGGTAATTCGTGAGGGCATCGAACCACACATACGTGACGTAATTCGAATCGAAGGGCAGGGGGATGCCCCACGTGAGGCGTTCTTTGGGGCGACTGATGCAAAGGTCCTCGAGTGTGTTGTTTTTGAGAAATCCAAGCACCTCGTTGCGGCGATAATCAGGCGATACAAATTCCGGATTGGCCTCGATGTGGTCAATGAGCCATTGCTGATGCCGGCCGAGCTTGAAGTAATAATTCTTCTCGCGCAGCTCCTGCACCTCGCCGTAAAGGGAGGCGAAATTGCCATCAGCGTCGCGGTCTTTGTCGGTGAGAAAACTTTCTTGTTTGGCGGAATAAAAACCGACGTACTCATCCTCGTAAAATTCGCCCGCATCATAGAGCTGTTGAAGAACCTCGCAGACGACCTCTTGATGGCGGGCATCGGTGGTACGGACGAAGTCGTTGTTGGAGATGCCCAGTTTTTTAACAAACGACTGCCAGTCGCCGGCCAGTTCGTCGGTGTATGTTTGTGCATCCTTACCAGCGGCTTCGGCGGCTTGTTGCACTTTCTGGCCGTGCTCATCGAGTCCGGTGAGAAAAAACGCCTCTTCGCCCAAGCAACGACGCGCGCGGGTGATCACGTCGGCGATGACCTTCTCGTATGCATGCCCGAGGTGCGGCTGGCCGTTCACATAATCGATGGCCGTGGTGATGTAGAACTGTTTACTCAAGGGCGGCAAGTTGTAGCGAAGGGTAGGGCAACAGGCAAGACAGCACTATTTTATCGCTATTTGCCTATGAATTTGGCAAGGAATGCAGATGCGGCTTTTGAGTTTTTTCCTGGCGATTATTTGGGCGATTAGTCTGCCCACTCTTTCTGCTGCTCAGGACAAGCCGAAAAAACCAAAAACTAAGAAGGCCCCCGTCAAGCGCACGAAGTGGGATGAAATGGACATCGGTCCTTTTCAAGCTTACGGGCTAGAAACCCAACTCAACGGCAAACTCTGGCGGCCCGCGCTCAAAGGTCTCAATATCAAGCTCGGCCCCAATGCCTCTGTTTGTTTCGATACCGAACGCCTGCGAATGGCCGCAGGTTGGACTGGAGGTTTCCTCAAACTTCCCACTGGCCGCGATGGACTTGAGGGCGTGCCGAAGATTGTGGGTAAGTTGGCATTCCACACACTAATGACCCCTGGATGGGCCGGACCGAAAGGTGAATGGGTCGAGCCCACTCCACCAATCAAAAAGGGGAACGACTTGTATTCGATGGGCCCCCTGCCGCGCACATGGGCGAAGTGGCGCGGGCATTACACCCACGGCGATCACGTGGTGCTCTCGTATTCCGTGGGTGCCTCCGGCGTGCTGGAAAGCCCAGGCTTTGCAAATGGTGTTTTCACGCGGCAATTTGAAATCACCCGCAGCCCTGCAAAAAGCCCGTTGAGTTTGGTGTTATGTGAAGTAGCGGGCGCAGAAGGCAGAACGGAAGGCAATATGGTCACGCTGGAAAAAGACGGCATGGTGACTGGCGCGGCTGCCATTGGCGCGGGTGTGAAGTTGAAAACCCAAAATGGCCGCATCATCGCCGAAGTGAAGTCACTCCAGCCGACCAGCCAATTTCTCATTGGAACTTGGAGCGGCCCCAAGGGTGAGATTAGAAAATTGATCCAATTTTCAACCGCCAAACCGAAGCTTCGCGCGATAGGCGATCTTACCAAAGGCGGCAAACCGAAATGGAATCAACCACTCGCCACGCGCGGGCGACTGGGCCTTACGCCAGGCGCGTACGTGGTTGATACGATTACCGTCCCCGAGCAAAACCCGTGGAAGTCATGGATCCGCTGCAGTGGGTTTGATTTTTTTAATGACGGCACCACGGCGGCAATGTGCTCGGTGACGGGTGATGTTTGGATTATCAGCGGCATTGACGACGCGTTAAAAGAACTGAAATGGCGCCGCTACGCGACTGGTTTGTTTCAACCGCTTGGCCTCAAGATTGTTGATGAACAGGTTTATGTTTTGGGCCGCGACCAAATCACTCGCTTTCATGATTTCAACAAAGACGGTGAAGCAGATTTTTATGAGAACTTTAACAACGACATTTCCATCAGCAATCATTATCATGAATATTGCCTAAACCTCAGCACTGATCCGGCGGGGAATTTCTATTTCGTCAAAGGCGGCAACCTTCGCCAAGCAACCGTACCTCATCACGGTTGCCTTGTAAAAGTCACCAAAAACGGCAGCCTGCTTGAAGTTGTCGCCACCGGCCATCGCGCGCCAAACGGCATGAGCGTAGGCCCGAAGGGCGAGCTCACTAGTGCCGACAACGAAGGCAATTGGGTCCCCTCTTCACGCATAAACCTTGTTAAACCTGGCGGCTTTTACGGCCACGTCTACACCGCTCACCGCAAAGAAGTGCCGAACGACTACGACAAGCCGCTCTTGTGGCTACCCCATCAAGTCGACAATTCCAGCGGTGGCCAGGCTTGGGTCACCAGCGATAAATGGGGGCCGTTCAAAGGCGATCTACTCCATCTCTCTTATGGGAAGAGCAGTCTTTTCAAAGTGATGAAAGAGGAAATTAACGGTCAATGGCAGGGCGGCGCGGTACGGTTTCCGCTTCGGTTTGACTCAGGTATCATGCGCGGCCGCTTCAATCCCCGCGACGGCCAGCTGTATGTCGCCGGTCTTCGCGTCTGGCAAAGCAATGGCGCGCGCTTCGGCGCATTCCACCGCGTGCGCTATACCGGCAAGCCGGTTCACATGCCCACTGATATTAAAGTGCAAAAAAACGGCTTGGCGGTGACGTTCACTAATCCACTCGATGCGGTGTCCGCGGTGGATGACCAAAACTGGGCCATCGACCAGTGGAATTATCAGTGGACAAAAAATTACGGTTCAAAAATGTATTCCAGCAAAGACCCATCGAAAGTGGTGGGTGATAAAAAACAAGGTGAATTTGGAGGCGACGCAGTTGCCATCAAAGGCATCAAGCTTTCCGAGGACAAAAAGACCGTCATAATCGAAGTGGACGGATTGAAGCCCGTCATGCAGTCGCGGATTCGCTTTAATATCAAAGCCGCGGACGGGGCGGTGCTTAAGCAGGAGATTTTTCACACCATCAACCGCGTCCCCGCAAAGTGATGAGTGAGCCCACCCCACGCACCGGCCGGCAAATTCGGCAGGACTTTTTGGATTTCTTTGAGGCCAAGCAGCACGCCATTGTGCCTTCCGCTAGCCTCATGCCCGATACGCCGAACTTACTTTTTACCAATGCGGGCATGAACCAGTTCGTGCCCATTTTTCTTGGTGAAGAAAAATGCCCTTACACCTTCGGGCGTGCCGCCGACACCCAGAAATGCATTCGCGCCGGGGGGAAGCACAATGATCTCGATGACGTGGGACTCGACACATACCACCACACTTTTTTTGAGATGCTCGGCAACTGGTCCTTTGGTGATTATTTTAAAAAGGAGGCAATCCAATGGTCATGGGAATTACTGACTGAAGTATGGGGGTTCCCTAAGAACCGACTATATGCAACCGTTTACAGGCCCACTGAAGGTGATCCGGGCGAATTTGATCAGGAGGCTCACGATTACTGGGCTGAAATTTTCACCGCCGCCGACCTTGATCCCGCCGTGCATATTGTGAACGGCAACAAGAAAGATAATTTTTGGATGATGGGCGACACCGGCCCGTGCGGTCCGTGCAGTGAATTGCATATCGACCTTACCCCCGATGGCGACACCAAAGGCAATCTCGTCAACGCCGATAGCGGACAGTGCATCGAAATTTGGAACCTCGTGTTCATTCAATACAATGCCAATTCGGACGGCACTTTCCCACCACTTGCTTCCCAGCACGTCGATACCGGAATGGGCTTCGAGCGCGTCGCTGCCATCATCCAAACCACCAAGAACTTTGCCGATTTCAGCAAGCCTGTTTCCAATTATGATACCGATGTTTTCAGCCCTATTTTCGCTGAACTCGAGAGACTCAGCGGACACGAATACACCGCCACCCTCCCGGGAACAGAGCAAACGGGACAGGCAAAGATCGACATCGCATTCCGAGTCATTGGTGACCACATTCGTACGCTCAGCTTCTCCATCGCCGACGGCATTCTTCCCGGCAACAACGATCGCAATTATGTCCTGCGCCGCATCCTTCGTCGTGCTGTTCGCTATGGCCGAACGCTGGGGTTTCAAAAACCATTTTTTCACAAACTCGTAGATGTGCTCGTAGATTCCATGGGCGATGTGTTTCCGGAACTCAAGGCTCGCCGCGAGATCATTCAACAGACCATTTACTCTGAAGAAGAATCCTTTAATAAAACTCTCGATCGCGGCATCGAGCTGTTTCGCGAAGAAGCTGGGAAGCCCGGTGAAAAAATAAAACTCACCGGCGAATTCGCATTCAAACTGTATGATACCTACGGCTTCCCGCTGGATCTCACTGAACTAATGGCCCGTGAGGCCGGGCTCAGTGTGGACACGGGTGGGTTCGACGCATTAATGGAGCAACAGCGCGAGAGAGCACGATCTTCGCAAAAAAAAGAAATCATCAATGTGAGTAGCATTACATCGGACGCGTGCACTGAATTTGTCGGCTTTGATAAACTCAGTGCCACCGCAAAGGTGCTCGAAGTGGTCGAGGAAACAAAACGCGTCGGCATTGTGCTGGATCAGTCACCGTTTTATGCCGAGATGGGTGGCCAAGTTGGAGACACCGGCACGATTGCTGCCGGTGACCAGACTTGGCCTATCACCGGAACACAAAAATTTGGTGATGCTTTTTTGCATTTCATAAAGGGCGAAAACGCGCCGGAGCAGGGAAGTGCTGTGCAGTTACAAGTCGATACCGACCGCCGCGCCGCCATTCAGAGGCATCACACCGTCACCCATATTTTCCACTGGGCATTGCACGAGGTTGCTAGCCCCGATGCTTCGCAAAAAGGTTCGTATGTTGGGCCGGACAAATTGACTTTCGATTTTAACAGCCAAGCGCTTACTCCACGCCAAGTGGCCGACATTGAGCAGCTCGTCAACCAACGCATCGTTGAAAACTGCGGAGTAAGTTGGACAGAGACACCACACGGCGAAGTCACCAAACGCGGCGACATCCTACAGTTCTTCGGTGACAAATACGGCGACACCGTGCGCGTGGTGCAAATCGGCGGCGACACTAATGGCCTCAACGGTTTTTCGATGGAGCTATGCGGCGGCACCCATACCCGCGCCACGGGCGAGATCGGTCTCTTCCGTATCACCGCAGAATCCGCTATTGCCGCCGGCGTACGCCGTGTGGAAGCTGTGGCCGGACTCGTGGCCGCCGAACAATCACGTGCTGACGTAAACCGAATTTTGGCTTTGGCCGAATCCCTAAACTCCCCGGTTAAAGATATTGAAAAGAAACTCGAGCAATCATTGGAGCAAGCAAAAATACTCGAGAAGCAATTGAAATCTCTGCAACAAAGCCGCGCAGCTGACACCGCTAAAGATCTCGTTGGACAGACGGAAACCATTGGTGATGTGCCTTGCATCACCGCTAATCTTGGTGAGTCCGACGGTAATTACACGCAAGCCGTGGCCGATGCTTTGATGGGGCAATTCGAGGGCGTGGCGGTATTAGGCGCAACCGGCAATGGCAACGTTGTGCTGGTCGCCAACGTTTCCGATTCGTTTACAGGAAAAGTCCAGGCCGGCAAGCTCATTCAAACCATTGCCCCTATCGTGGACGGCAAAGGCGGCGGAAAACCTACCCAAGCACGCGGAGGCGGGAAAAATGCCGGAAAACTCGATGAAGCATTGGCCGAGGTGAAAACAATTTTGGCGAAATAAGATGTCCGCAAAGAAATCCAGCGCAAAAAAGAAACGGTCGACGAAGTCACCTTTCGATTCAATCGAATCCGTCATCACCGACATTCGTCGCGGCAAAATGGTCATTGTGGTAGATGACGAGGATCGTGAAAATGAAGGCGACCTCATCATGGCCGGCGAGCATGCCACACCTAAGTCCATCAATTTCATGGCCAAGCACGGCCGCGGACTCATCTGTGTACCCACCTCCGGCGATCGACTGCGCCAGCTCGGCATCGAGCGCATGGTGCCCAGCAATCAGGAAACTTTTAAAACGGACTTCCAGGTGAGTGTTGATGCGGCAGCCGGTATCACCACAGGCATTAGCGCCAAAGACCGTGCCCGCACCATACAAGTGATGGCCGACCCCACCGCCATGCCCGAGGCACTCGTACAACCTGGTCACATTTTCCCATTGCGCGCCTGCCCCGGAGGCGTACTGCAGCGCGCCGGACACACCGAGGCGGCAGTGGATTTTGCTAAGCTCGCTGAATGCCGGCCTATAGGCGTCATTTGCGAAATCATGAATGACGACGGCAGCATGGCGCGGTTGCCGCAACTGAAACGATTTGCCAAAAAACACGCCCTTAAAATTTGCAGCATCGAGGCTCTCATTAAATATCGCCGCGAACGTGAGAAATTAATTGAGAAAATGGAAGTCGTGAAGATGCCCACCGAATTCGGCGATTTCAAACTCCACCTGTACCGCAGCGCGTTAGATGACCAACATCATTTGGCGCTGGTGATGGGCGAAGTTGAATCTGTTAAAAACGTCATGGTGCGCGTCCACAGCGAATGCCTCACCGGCGATGTGTTCGGCAGCTTACGCTGTGATTGCGGCTCTCAGCTAAACCACGCCATGCAACAAATCGCCGATGTCGGTGTCGGTGTGATTGTGTATATGCGACAGGAAGGTCGAGGCATCGGACTCGCGCCCAAAATGCATGCGTACAAACTGCAGGAAAAGGGATTGGACACCGTGGAGGCCAATCAACAACTCGGCTACGCAATGGACCTACGCGAGTACGGCTTGGGCGCACAGATTTTGGTGGATCTCGGTGTTAAGCACATTCGGTTACTCACCAATAATCCCAAAAAAGTTGTGGGCCTCGAGGGCTACGGATTAGATATTGTCGAGCAACTCCCCATCCGCGTGTCACCCAACAAGCACAATCAAAAATACCTCGCCACCAAGCGTGACAAAATGGGACACAAAATTTAGCCATGCTAAAATCCACCCAACGGAAAACACCCGCAAGGCAAAACGCCCGCATCGCCATCGTGGCCTCGGCGTACAATGCCGAATACGTGGACGGCATGGTGGAAGGTGCATTGGGTGTGTTGACGGGGGAAGTTGAACTAATTCGAGTTCCGGGAGCATTTGAGATTCCCGTGGCAGCAGCAACATTGGCGCGGCGCAAGCGGCTGCGACCGGCCGCGGTAATTTGCCTCGGCGTGATATTGCGTGGGCGAACGACGCATGCCGAGTATGTGGGGCAATCTGTTACTCAACAACTTGCCGCGTTGGCTGTGGAGACAGGAATTCCGATGGTTCACGAAGTGCTGTTGCTGGAAAACAGAGCACAAGCAAAAACACGTTGCCTGAAAGCGGGAACCAATCGTGGCACGGAAGCCGCCCACACGGCCGTTGCGATGGTTGGGCTATTGTCTGAAATAGCCTAAAACCATTCGTTTATTGTTTTTATGGCCCAAAACCTATCCTTGTGAATTTTTTCACAAAGGGCTTGCGCGGTGACCATGCCGGTGCTAATTTCCCGCGCGAAGGGAGTGAAGTCAGCGTTTCCGGGCTTTCCAACCACTATTCCGGGGCGTTTCCTTTCTAAATGGCTACCGAAAAACACAACTCGTGGCTGCATCGCTTGGCGGTGTTCACCGCCATGTGCACGCTCGGCCTGATCGGCTTGGGTGCCATCGTCACGAGCAAAGAAGCGGGGATGGCAGTGCCGGATTGGCCGCAAACACTGGGGCATAATATGTTTATCGTTCCATTCAAGCTTTGGGTGGGCGTCTCGGGGATTTTTGAAGAACACTCGCATCGTCTCGCCGCTTCGTTTGTTGGATTACTCACCACCGTTTTGGCCGTGTGGCTGTGGCTGCGTGATAGCCGCCAATGGGTCAAGCAACTGGGCATTATTGCATTTTTCCTCGTGGTGGGACAGGGCGTGATGGGCGGATTGCGAGTGACTCAGATGAATCAAAATTTTGGAATCCTCCACGGTATGATGGCGCAGATTTTTTTATTGGTCATAGTTTGCCTTGCGCTGGTCACGAGCCGTTGGTGGAAGCGAACACCCGCCGCGGCGGATGATGCGCAACGCGCGCCGCGCGTGGTGCGAATGCATTTCATCATGGCGTCAGTTTTGATTTTCTTGCAGCTCGCATTGGGCGCCACCATGCGGCATCAACACGCGGGCTTGCCCGCTTGGGAATTCCCAAAAGCCCACGGCCAATGGTGGCCCGCCACGGATGCGGAATCGGTTGCCCGCTACAATGCCGAACGCGCTACGCTCAACCGTCAACTTCACAATGAGGGTCGGCAGGTCTTTTTGATGACAGGTCGCGACATCCTTCCATTTCATTTAACCCTACAAATGGTGCATCGCGTACTGGCTGTGCTGATCATTGCGCTAGTCGTCGGTACGTTGATGGTGGTGCGAAAACGACTGGGTGCCCCCCATGCCCTCAGTCGCCTAAGCTTTGTGTGGCTGGGGATTATTAGCCTCCAGGTAGCCTTGGGAATTCTTACCGTAATCAAATACAAACCGGCTGACATTGCCACGTTGCACGTTGTTTGCGGAGCACTGGCGCTGGGCACGGGCGCGATTGGCACGTTCGTTTCCTGCCAAAAACATCTTCCGGCCTGCGTGGCGGAACCTGTGCCCGAATCGAAAACAAATATGGAGGCCGCGGCTTGATGAAGAGCAACGAATCCATCGCAAC
>JAPKEI010000305.1 GCA_028872685.1 Verrucomicrobiota bacterium
TTGGCGCGTCGTTCCTCGGTATGATCGAGGCCCACCACCGCGTCGTGACCGAATTGGCCGTGTCCATGGAGTGCCAGGACAATCGGGTGAGGGCCATTGGATTTAGGACGCAAAATGTACAATGGTAATGTTGGTGTTCCTTTGGCTTTCAACAACCACTCCTCTCGGGTGTGTTTACCCGTATTGGTTTGATTAATTTTTTCTGAGGAAAATGTTCCGGGCGGAGCGTGAGGCCCCAATAGTTCACCGATCTTCGCACGGAATTGTTTTTGCCAAGAAGCGAGATCTTCAGGAGTGTTGCCAGTGAATTTCCAACGCAATGGGGCATCCTTGGCAGCCCGACTAATTGCCTGATCGACCGTGGGAACTTTCGGCAAGGGATCCGCTGCGTATAACGCCGGGGCGTAAAGCAGGGCAATGAACAAGAAACAGAAGATGCGGGTCATCTGAGAAGTTTGCCTGAAATATGCCGCGCGGCAAATGGAAATCAACGGCGCAAGTCGACCATCGCCTTGCCCAGCGCATCGCCAATCAAAAAATAACTCTCCGCATTGCCGAACCAATGATGGCCGTGGCCAACGTTGGGCGATTGCTCCTTGGGCCGCGCGAAGGCGGTGGTGGAGATGAACTTCACATTGCCGCGAAGTTCATTCCGTTCCGCCGCAGCTTTTTGTGCGGCACGAATGGCCAGCATGTTGGCTCCAGCCTGTGGGCCGCCGTTACCCAGTTCGCCAATGACCACGGGCAGCTTGGGCGTGTTAAACTCCGTCCGCACGTCCTTGATGAGATGCACGAGGTTAGTTTCGTATTCCGCAAGCGCTTCCTTATCGAACATGTCATTCCAGCCTTGGAACCAAATGAAGCCGGCAATTTCCAACTCCTTTCCGGCCAGTGCGGGAAATTCCGTGGCGACAGTCGCCAAGCCCTCTCGGACCTCGGTCAGCATTTTTTGATAATACTCGCCCGTCTCACCACCTGCACTGGGCGGGCGGAAATCCTTGTGCAAGCTCTTGCCACCCCACGCGGTTTTAATCAGCAACACCGGCGTCCCAATTGTGTCACCAAGCTGATGGCCGATTTGTAGTTCCGGCCCAATGTGATGCCGATTGTTCTCCGAACCGTAGCCGGTGAAACCAATGCTCAACCCGCCGGCCATCACGCCCTGCCGATTGCGGAAGCGCACAAAGACATCATCGCGTACGGTCCAATGGCCCTCGGCATCCTTCAGGTGTGCATAGCGCTTGGCGTTTTTCGGATTGGCCATCACGCGATTTAAAGTCCCCTTGCCGCCGTTGTAGTCGCGCGGATGATCCATATCCACCACACCCTGTCCCTCCATATTCGATTGTCCCGCGAGAATGAAAACCTGCACGGCGTTTGACGATGAGGATGGCAGAGAGTTGCAGCCGGTAACGAAAACGATGGCAGCCAAACCCAGAGCAAAAGTTATAACAACGGGTTTCACGAAGAAATCTAGCCGACCAGTTCGCGTATGGGTTTGATACCACTGTCCACGAGGTAATGCGGGCGGCCCTGAGTGTCGGTGACGGTGGCGGTCTCGGTGTTGATGCCGAGGCAATTATAAAGCGTAGCGAACACTTCTTGAAATTTCACCGGTCGATCATTGGGCTCGTTGCCGTGCTTGTCGGTGGAGCCGATGATTTGACCGTGGTTCATGCCGCCGCCGGCCATGAAGGCAAAGTTCGCGCGCGGCCAGTGGTCGCGGCTGTTGTTTTTATTAATCTTCGGGGTGCGACCGAACTCGCCCCACATCACAACGGCGACATCCTTGTTGAGGCCGCGTTCCTTGAGGTCGGTAAGCAGCGCGGAAAGGCCCTGGTCGAGTAAAGGCATTTCCTGTCGCGAACGCGGGAAGTTCATACCGTCGCCGCCGTGCCAATCCCAACGACTGTAGTTCAATGACACCACACGCGCACCAGCCTCAACAAGGCGGCGAGCGATGAGAAAGTTGCGAATCATCCTTGGGGCACCATCGCGCTGATAGCGTGAGTCATTCACACCATAGCGCTCGGCGATGCGCGGATTTTCCTTGGATACATCCAATGCGTTCATGAGGCCGTTATTAGACAAGATGCCGAGGGCCTGCGCATTGTAGGCGTCGAGATCTGATTGTTGGCCGGTGGAATCTGCGGTCGCACGAAACTTGTCAATGGCACCACGCAATCGGTTGCGGTCATTCAAGCGGTCGAGACTGATCCCCTCCAGCGCGAGGCTTTGTGCCTTGGCGTTCGGATTTTTTTGCACAAGCTGCATCGGTGAATGCGCTGCGCCCATGTAGCCGCCATTGCCGCTTTCGCCCCACGTACGATTGCCTGTGGGGTACATTAGCGAAAGGTTCGCGGGCACACCCGCTTGCGACCCTTGTAGTTTGCTGACCCAAGACCCCCAGCTCGGCCAGCCGCCTTGTGGCGCGTTACGTTTCTCACTTTGCCGGCGGCCGGTCATGCACTGGAAACAATCGTGTGCGCCGTCTGAATCGGCCAGTGAGCGGATGATGGAATACTGGTCAGCCATCTTCGCGAGGCGCGGGAACATCTCGCAGATTTCCACTCCAGGCACGTTAGTTTTGATCGGCCGAAACTCGCCGCGAATCTCCTTACCTGCCTCGGGCTTGAGGTCAAAGAAATCCAGATGTGACGGCCCGCCGGGGAGATAAATATTAATGACCGCCTTATGAGAGCGACCAGTCTTTTGCGCCGCCTCCACCTCAAGAAGTTGCCCCAAAGAAAGACCGCCAGCAGCCATGCCTCCGACCTTTAAAAAATCACGCCGCGAAACGCCATCGCAATGTGTTGGACCACTGTCCCGATGCCCAAATAAATCGATCATAATTTAATTAAAACTAACCGATTTTAGGACGTGTGGCGAGGGTGAATTTATTCACCCAAGCATACAGCTTCACCTTTTTGTGTGGTATAAAATAATTTTCCATTAGCCACGGCGAGGCTGTCCCACACGGGGAGGGATGGGAGCTTGCGGGTGGCTTTGGTGAGCCCAGTCTTCACGTCGATGGCGAGGAGTATCGCGCCCTCTTTGCCTTGGAGGGCGGTTTCTTGTTGGGCGAGAATTTTTTGCACTTTGGGATCGCCTTCAGTAAGTTTCACGAAACTCTCCTCCTCATCCACGAGATCGGGCGGGCCAATGACATAAATCGTATCGCCAGCCTTGGCCATGGCGCGCACAAGAATCGGTAAATCTTGCGTCCAATCATAAGCCACTGCGGCGTTGCTGCTTGCGGCGTTGGCGTTGCCTTTGAATTGCAGAGCCATGCCACTGCGTGCATCGCGCGACGGAACGGCCTGAGCACCGATTAACTCACCGTGGTGATTTTTGCCGGAGGCGTCTTGCGCTTTGCCCTTATCGAAATCACAGGCGAGCA
>JAPKEI010000306.1 GCA_028872685.1 Verrucomicrobiota bacterium
CCGGGCAAAACAACCATCAACCTCGCCCCCGCCGATCTGCGCAAGGAAGGGCCGAGCTTTGATTTAGCAATCGGCTTGGCGTGGCTGATGGCCAGCGAGCAATCGAGCATCGGTGATGCGGCGGACTACGCGATCATCGGTGAGCTGGCGCTCACGGGAAAAGTGCGGCGCGTGAAGGGCGTACTGCCCGTCGCGCTCAGCGCGCGCGCGGAAGGGAGGCGTGGTTTATTAGTGCCGCCGGATAATGCGGCCGAGGCAGCGGTCGTAGCAGGGCTCGAGGTCATCCCCGTGAAAAATCTGCGCGAGGCGGCAAGCTTCATCGCCGGCACCGCGCCCGTCTCGCCCACGTACTTGGACACAAAAGCACTGTTCGAACATCAAGCCAATGTCGAGCATGACCTCAGCGAAGTGAAGGGGCAGGAGACCGTCAAACGCGCGCTGGAAATCGCCGCCGCGGGCGGGCACAATTTGATTCTCATCGGCCCACCGGGCACGGGCAAAAGTATGATCGCCAAGCGACTTCGCACCATCCTGCCGCCGCTTACTTTGGACGAAGCGCTCGAAACCACGCGCATCCACAGCGTGGCCGGTTTGCTGGAGGCCAAGCAGGCGCTTGTCACGCAGCGGCCTTTTCGTGCGCCGCATCACACCGCCAGCGATGCGGGGTTGCTCGGCGGAAACATCAACCCGTCGCCCGGCGAAATTTCGTTGGCCCATCATGGCGTTTTGTTTTTGGACGAACTACCCGAGTTCCGCCGCAGCGTTTTGGAAACCATGCGCCAACCCCTCGAGGACGGGCACGTCACCATCAGCCGTGCGGCGGGCACGATGACCTTCCCATCGGAGTTCATGCTCGTCGCCGCGATGAACCCCACGCCCGACGGCAAGATGCCCGCCGAAAGCCGCAGCAGTCCGCGCGAGATTCAAAACTACCTCGGTCGCATCTCCGGTCCGCTGCTCGACCGCATTGATTTGCACGTGGAAGTGCCTCCGGTGAAGTTCCGCGAAATGGATTCGCAATCCGGTGGCGAATCCAGCGCCACCATCCGCGAACGCGTTCTCGAGGCCCGCCGCGCGCAGTACCGCCGTTGGCGCGGCAAGCCCAACTGTAACGCTCGAATGCAATCGCGCCATCTCCAAAAATACTGCGCCCTCGACGACCCCACGCGCGACCTCCTCCGCACCGCGATGGAAGAACTCGATCTCAGCGCCCGCGCCTACGACCGCATCCTCAAAGTCGCCCGCACCATGGCCGATCTCGCCGGCACTGAATCTATCCAAGCCGAACACGTCTCCGAAGCCATCCAATACCGCAGCCTCGACCGCCAGATTTGGACATAACCATCGATTTAGTCGATGGACGGCTGCGTCGTTTCAATTAACACCTTTGGTGGCGCGGTGTTATCTTTTGAGCACAATGAATATCGCAAACGTAATTGGAGCGATTGTTTTGGCCACCGGTCTCTCGGGCTGTGCGGTGCTGAAGCAATCGCAGACTTACTCGCCGATGGAAGGAGATTTAGTTTTTCAAGCGCTTTCCTTGGAAGTGGATTTAGTGGTGGCGATTGAGGGAGTGACGGAATCGGATTACTCGCACGTGGGTGTGCTGCACCGACGCGCGGGCGAGTGGACGGTGATCGAGGCCACGGGTGCGGGGGTGATTTATACGCCGTTTGAAAAATGGAAATCGGTGAGCCGCGATGGACGATGGGCAGCGTTTCGCGTGAAGGCAGCACATCAGGAGCATTTGGCGGATTTTTTGGAAAACCTGCATCCGCACGCGGGGAAGCCTTACGATTTTAAATACGAGTTGGGGCGGGAAAATCTGTATTGTTCGGAGCTGGTTTTTCACGCGTGGAAAAAAACGACGGGGAAGGAAATGGGCAAGCTCACCGCACTGGGGAACTTGAACTGGAAACCGTTTTTGGAGATAATCGAAAAATACAATGGCGGGCCGATGCCGCCGGATCGGAAAATAATCAGCCCGATTGAGCTTTCAAAGGCGGCTCAACTGGAGCGGGTTTACAATCACGGACTGGACGATGAGTGAACAACACGCAGGACGAGCGATCGTCACTTTCGCGCGCGGCTGGCAAACTTTGGTGGCCGTGCGCAGCCTCGGGCGACGCGGGGTGGAGGTGGTTGCGGGCGATCATTACTCGATGACGCCGGGGTCGTTGTCGAAATACTGCACGGCGAAATTCAAGTATCCCGATCCCGATCGGGATCCCGAGGGCTTCCTCGATGCGCTAGAGGCGGTGGTGCTCGAGCACAAGCCGGACGACGACCGGCCGTACGTGCTGTTGCCGATTCACAAGGAGAGCTACCTCATCGCGCAACATCGCGAGCGGTTTGAGCCGCACATTTCGCTGGCGCTACCGGGCATCGACGAAATCATGCAGGTGCACAACAAGGGCACGATCGCGGCGTACGCGAAGGAGCGGGGCTTGCCAATGCCGGCTACTTGGATTCCGGAAACAGTGGAGGATTTCCACGCGCAACTCGAAACGATGGCGGTGCCGGCGTTCGTGAAAATCCGCGAGTCGTCCTCCGGCGTAGGCATTGATAAAGTGGACACGCGTGAGCAACTGGAAAAAACGTTTTTGCTGTTCGTGGATCAATTCAATTTATCGCCCGGTGATTTGCCGATTATCCAAGCGCTCGTACCCGGCGATGATTACTGCGTCACCACACTCTTCAATCGCGGCAAACTCGAGGCGTGTATGACCTACCGCAACCTCCGCATCTTCCCCGCCAAGACAGGCCCGGGCGCGATGCGCGAGACCGTCGAAGCTCCCGCGATGGAAAAAATAGTCGGTGATGTGCTCGGCCCGCTGGATTGGCATGGAGTAGCCGAGCTGGATTTTCGCTGGGATGGCCAGCCCGATTCCGCGCCGCATCTCATCGAGGTGAACCCGCGCTTTTGGGGCGGCCTCATCCAAGCCGTCGAGTCCGGCTGGGATTATCCGTGGCTCACTTTTCAACTCGCCTCAACCGGCAAGGTAGACCTCGATGCCGAGCGCCGCACCGACGTGAAAACCGAAATCCCAATCCTCGCCTTCCTCGCCACGCTCAACGAACTTTCCCACAGCGAAGCCGGCCAAGCCGCACTCAAGTCCGGCTGGGAAAATGCCAAAGACGAATTCCGCGATGGCTCCAAACGCGCCGGCCTCAAAGCATTATTGAAAGGCTTAAAAACCGGCCTCAACCCAAAAGCGCGCCTCGCCGAAGCCAAGCGCGTGCTCGGCGACCACAAACACAATGTGTACGACATTTTTTCCAAGGAAGACCCCGGGCCCGCCCTCGGAATCTTTTTCCCACTCGCGGTATTTCTGAAACACGGCAAGGTCAACCTCGACCTCATCACCGGCGAAGGCG
>JAPKEI010000307.1 GCA_028872685.1 Verrucomicrobiota bacterium
GCAGTTGGCGCAGGTGGAATCGGTGAAATTGGATGAAGTGGATGCTGCCGACCTCACGAAATTTGTGGCGGGCTTGCGCGGGTTGCCCGCGCTGAAATGGCTGGGCCTCTCGCGCGCGGGCATTGCCGACGCGGGGCCGCTTAGCGAACTGGTTGGGTTGCGCTATTTGTATCTGGAAAAAAACCACATCACCGACCTCGCGCCGCTATGTGAATTGAAGGCGCTCAAGCAACTGTGGCTGTACGGCAATCCACTGGAACCGGCGGCGGTGGCGGCACTGGAAGAGGCGCTGCCGAAATGTGAAGTGTTCATCTAAACTTGAGGCCGTGAAACTTTTCCGGCAGGGTATCACTGTTTTCGTTAGGAGGACGAGGGCATCCAGCACGCGCATTATGCAAATCTATCTCTTCATAAACGGCGAACAAGTCGGGCCCTATTCGACGGAAAAAATCCAAGCAATGTTGGTGAGTGGCGCGGTGACGCCGGAGACGATGGCTTGGTACGAAGGACTGCCGGAATGGACGCCGGTGACGCAGGTGGTGCAGCCGTCCGCGGTTGGCGGGCCGGGGGATATTGTGATTGAAGGCGGGCCGCCGCAGCTTGCGGGTGGCGACGGCGAGGTGGTGCTAAACATTCAGCATCAGGCTGAGTACTCGCGCGGGCAGTTGTTGTTGCGGACGTTTTTGGGGATTTTTTATTTGATACTGCCGCACGCGATTTGCCTAATGTTTTTGGGCTTGGCGATGAATGTGTGCACGCTGATTGCTTGGTTCGCAATTTTGTTTACGGGGAGTTATCCGGCGGGGATTTATAGTTTTGTGGTGAGCATGCATCAGTGGTCGGTGCGCTGGATGGCGAGGGTTGTGAATTTGATGGACGGTTATCCGGCGTTCGGGATGGGGAATAAAGGAGATGGAGCGGGCTTGGAGATTGCGCGTCCGGTGAAGTCGAGCCGCCTGCATTGTGTGCTGCGGCTTTTTGCGCCGATTTATGTGGGCATCCCGCATGGGATTTGCATGGTGTTTCGGCAAATTGCGGGAATCATTTTGTTCGTCGTGGCGTTCTTTGCGGTGTTGTTTACGGGGAAATACCCGAAGGGCATGCACGATTTTCAAGTGGGCAACTTCCGATGGAGCATTCGCGTGATGGCGTACATCACGATGTTGTCGGATCGGTATCCGACCTTTAGCGGGAAGCCTTAATCTTCCTTTGTACGCAATACGGCGCGGGCAGTCTCGGGGCAGCGCAATGGAATGGTGGCGAGCTGGCGGTAGAGCGCAGCGGCTTTCTTTTCGTCGCCTTTTTTATACAAGGCATCGGCTGCCTTTAGAATTTCCGGTGCGGCGCGAATCCATTTCATTTTTTTTGCAGCGTCGCGGGCTTGTTTGATTTCGGCGGCGTTAAACGTCCAGCCCGAAGTGCCACTGGCCAGGAGGTTGGTGACGGCCTGGCGATGGCGCAATGAAAGGGCGTGGCCGAGTTCGTGGGCGGTGACACGCGGGATGGGCTCGCTCACGCCGTCTTCCACCGTGCGCAGGCGGGCCATATCCTTTACGAACATTCCATCGCGTCCTATGTACACGCCGTTGGCGAGGAAGCGTTTGATGTAATAGATGTGAAAACAATCGGCCTTGCGGCTGGCCTTGGGGCGGATGGCGAGCAGCCAGCGGAGTTGGCGGGATTTATGGTTTTGGCGATAGGCGTTGGGGTTGGCGGCCGGCTCGGTGAGGATGGGCTCCAACGCAAAGTGCACGCCGGCGTGGCCCCAGATGCGGTTGACCTTTTCAAAAATGCGGTGGAGGTCCTTTTCCTCCAGCGTGGTGGTAAGGTTTAGCTCGCCTGGGGTCACCAGCCGATGCACGCGCAAAGGAGCCACGAGATAATCGTCGAAAGGCGTTCTTGGAGGCTGAACTTCGGCACGCAAA
This sequence comes from Verrucomicrobiota bacterium, assembly GCA_028872685.1. Lineage (GTDB taxonomy): Bacteria > Verrucomicrobiota > Verrucomicrobiia > Limisphaerales > UBA1100 > JACNJL01. The sequence goes on from JAPKEI010000307.1 coordinate 1,926, forward strand.
AGTGGCGTGGTGAGCAGAAAAATCAATGCGAGTGCGCGGCGCATGCCCCTGTGTAATGTGTGAGCGGGGTGGGGTCAACGTTTTGGGCATCAAAATCGATTGAAAAATCGGCAAAAATCCTTAAAAAACAGGATAAGAAAAGTGTTTTTTGCGTTGCTTTTTTGTGAATAGATTCACAAAATCAGTGGTCGAAGATAAACGTACAAAAGTGTCATAGCAGCAAAAACTTACCAGACCCTAATTTATGAGCAAAAAAACCGGCTACCAATTCTGTGGCGGCAACGACCACGCCACCAACCCCAATCGACGTGACTTTCTGTCCGTAGGCGCCATGGGCGGCCTCGGGCTGGGGCTTACGCTGGGCGACTTCCTGTCGCTCGAAGCTCAGGCCGCGGGCGAGGATTGGAAGGATGGGGCCAAGCCCAGCAAACCGGGCAAGGCGAAGAACATCATCAACATTTTCCTGCCGGGCGGTTCGGCGCATCAGGAGTCGTGGGATCCCAAGTATCTTTCGCCGGCGGAATACCGCGGTCCGTTGGGCACAGTGAAGACGAACACCGGCGAGCGGTTTTCGGAGAACCTCAAGAACACCGCCAAGGTGGCCGACAAGCTGACGGTTATTCGCTCGATGACCCACGGTGAGGCAGCGCACGCGCGCGGTACGCATAATATGATGACCGGTGTGCGCCCGAGCCCGGCGGTGATTTTCCCGAGCATCGGCTCGATCGTGAGCCACGAGTTTGGCCCGCGCAAAAATTTGCCGCCTTATGTGGCTATCCCGAACCAAAGCGGCAGTGGCGGCACGGGTTATCTCGGCAGCGCTTACGGCGCGTTCAGTCTGGGCTCGGATCCGGGCAGCAGCAGCTTCCGCGTCCGGGATCTTGCGCTGCCCAGCGGCATCGACGCGAAGCGCTTTGGCAAACGCCGCGATATGCGCTCGATTGTGGACAGCCATTTCAGTGCGCTCGAAAAGAGCGATGCGCTGGCGGGAATGGACAGTTTTTACCAACGCGCCTATGCGATGATTTCTTCGCCGGAAGCACGCGATGCGTTTGACCTTAACAAGGAACCGGCCAAGCTGCGCGACGAGTATGGGCGGAACACCGCTGGGGGACGCTTCCTGTTGGCACGGCGCTTGGTGGAATCGGGCGTACGGATGGTGAGCACCACTTATGGCGGCTGGGATCATCACAGCAACATTGCTGCCGCAAACGCGGGCCAAATGCCGGCGTTCGATCAAGCCTTTGCGGCACTTATTCGCGATCTCGATCAACGCGGGATGTTGGATGACACGTTGGTTTTGGTGACCAGTGAATTTGGCCGCACACCGAAAATCAACGCTACGGCCGGACGCGATCACTGGCCGAAGGTATTCAGCGCGGTGATGGCCGGCGGCGGAGTTAAGGGCGGTTACATTCACGGGATGTCCGACCCCACTGG
>JAPKEI010000308.1 GCA_028872685.1 Verrucomicrobiota bacterium
TGGGGCATTGGCAGGCAGCAGCCAAATGCATTGCGGCGGTGTCCACCCCCACAAACATTTTCGCGGCACGTAGTGCGCCAGCCAATTGCGCCCACGAAAGTTTGCCCTCCGTCGAAGTTGCCCGCGGGCCGATGCTATCCACGATCACCTGGGCTTCGGCGACCTCCTCTGCGTCCGGCCCACAACTCACCACGATGGAGTGCGAATTTGACAGCGAACGCCCCAGTTCAATCCAACGTTCGCGCGGCCAGCGTTTTTGTTTCCAGCGCGTGGCGGGGTGAAACAGGATGAAGGGCTCGGGGTTCGGCCAGCTTTCCGAAGCGCTTACGTCGAAGCACATGGGCGGGATGGGTTCATCCAAATTCAGAGTGGACTGAACGGTCACAAAATCTTTTTCCACTTGATGCCGGCGTTTCCGATTTTCTGTGCTGACTTTGGTGAATCGGCTGCGCCACCACCGGCTCATCGGGGGCTGGGCGTCGTTGGCGAAGCGTTGTAGCGCGCCGCACAGCCACGCCAGCATCCGGCCGCGATCGCCGCCGCCTAGTTCGAAAGCAGAGTCAAAACCCACCCTCCGAAGGCGGCGCAGTAATTGAATATCGTGCCATAGCGCGCTACGCTGGCGCTCGGCGGCGGGCGCGGCGGAGGTGTGCAACTGATCAATGGCCGGACAACCAGCGAGGATGCCTTCGGTGCCGCGCCGCACCACGACGTGGATTTCCGCCTCTGGATGCCGGGCGCGCACGGCCGTGAGCATGGGCGTCATAATGAGCGCATCGCCAATGTGTTTGAGCTTGATGAACAGCAGCCGCATACCGAGGGCGTGCTTATCGCAATCGCAAGCGCGAGGCGATGTTAATCCTCGAAATTCAAGGGTAGATTCGTTAAAGCTTTGGCGGGAGGATGAGTATGCGCCTGTTGTTTTTGGTGGAGCATTTCCGTTGGCAGGGCACGGGGCTGGAACACAGCGCCGTGCGGCTGTGCCGTGGCTTGGCCGCGCGCGGGCACGCGGTGCATGTGGCGGCGGATACTGGGGAAACCGGCGACGGCATCACGGTTTATCCCGGGCTCAATCGCATTTCAGAAACCCAAGCGGCAGTGCGGCCCGACCTCACCATCGATTGGGGGTTCATTCATCCGGCGGATATTCACCGGATGGGCGCGGGCACGCACGCGGGGTATTTGGGTTATTACCTCGATGCCTTTAGCGGTCCGGCTCGGTGGTGGCGGCGGCTGGAGCGCTGGGCGCCGCGCCATCAACGGGTGATTCGGCGCCAACGCCAATTGTTGGCACGCCCGGCAGCCCGGTTCATGGCGAACTCACATCTCACCGCAAACCTCGCCATCGAAGGGGGCGCTGCAGCAGATCGTGTGACGGTTTGTCATCAGCATGTTTCACTTGAAGAATTTAATCCCGCCAAGGCCGAAGTTTCTCGAACCGTGTTGCGGGCGGAATGGGGCTTAGCTGACGAGGATGTGGCATTTCTGTTTGTGGCCCATAATTTGCGCCTGAAAAATTTGGAATTGTTGCGCCAGGTTTTTGAGAAACTGAATTTACCCAATGCAAAACTGGTAGTGGTGGGCAAACGCCACCCACGTTGGGAAGCACCATGGCTTATTTTTGCCGGCGAAGCCTGCGGGATGGCGGCGGTGTATGGCGCGGGCGATGCGCTGCTTCATCCCACTTATTTCGATTCCTGCGCCAACGTGGTCCTAGAGGCTATGGCGTGCGCGCGACCGGTGTTGGTGAGTGACACCGCGGGCATCAACGAGTTGTTAGCCGAGGAACAAGTGCTCGCCGTGCGTGGGGAAAATTCCGCGGTTGAATCGTCTTGGCGGCAGGCCGTGCACGGGCTGGCTACCGATTTTTCGCTGCGCAGACGGCAGGGTGAAGCCGCATTGAATTTGGCGGCCGGTCGCAATTATCAGTGCTTTTTAGATTGGTTTGAAGCATATTTGGAAAGCGTCGCAGCCGATCGGCAGTTATGAAAATCTCCCTTTGCATTATCACTCTGAACGAGGAGGTAAATTTGCGGCGGTGTCTTACGAGTGTGGCGTTGGTGGTGGATGAGATTATTGTGGTGGATTCGGGGAGCACGGATGGGACCGAGGGGGTGGCGCGGGAATTTGGGGTGCGGTGGGTGCATCAGGATTGGTTGGGGTTTGTGGCGCAGAAAAATTACGCGCTGAGTTTGGCGAACTACGATTGGATTCTTAGCCTCGATGCGGATGAGGCGTTGTCGGTGGATTTGTTTTCGGAATTGCTTTCGGTGAAGGAGGTGCGGTTTCCGGAGGGCATCATGGGCTTCAGTTTTCCGCGCTGTGTGTTGTATGAGGGCAAATGGATTCGACGTGGGGATTGGTATCCGGATCGATTGGTGCGGCTGTTCAAAAACGGCACGGGCAAGTTTGCCGGCGGCAAGGTGCACGAGCGGCTGGAACTAGAGGGCACGGTGCAGGAACTGGAAGGCGAACTGGAGCATCATTCCTTCCTCGACGCGGCCGATCACTGGGCGCGTTGTGAAACGTATGCCCGGCTTTGGGCGGAGATGAAGTTTGAAGAAGGGCAAAGGGCTCATCGGCTCGATGGGCCGATTCACGCGGCGATTCGTTGGGCGCGCGGTTATTTGTTTCGCGGCGGCTTTTTGGATGGCGCGCAAGGTTGGCAAATTGCCCGCCTCAACTCGCGCGAGGTGAACCTGAAATATCAACTCCTGCGGCAGATGAACATTGCTGCGCGGGCGTGAGTGGATTACAAGGCGGGGCGTGGAAAATATCCGGCAAATTTTCGATTTCGGCTGGCCCTATGTGCGGCGGTATTGGGGGCGATTGGTGCTGGGTATTTTGTTGGGCGTGGCGTTCGGTTTGTTTAACGCTACTTTCGTTTGGGGCACCAAGACGCTTTTCGAACGGCTCGAGCCGGTGGAAACCACCGAGGGCATCCCCGCGGACGCTGTGCCGGGCGCATGGAAGGCGAAGCTCAACGCGCTGAACGATCGTGCGCTGGCGGTGGCGGATGGGTGGCTGCCGCGCGTGGGGGTGCCGCTGGAGACGAAGCAGATCATCGGCGGTCTGATGTTTCTGCCAATCTTGGTTTTTTTTCGAAGTGGCATTGGCTATGCCAGCGTTTATTGTCTGGGGTGGGTCAGCGAATATTCCGTGCGCGACATCAAGCTCGATGCCCATAAAAAACTGCAGGGGCTTTCGATGGATTATTTTCACGCCAAACGATTGGGCGATCATACGATGCTTATCAATCGCGGCGCGGGGTCCCTGCATCGTTGCCTCACTTATGGCGTGGCCGATGCCATCAAGGAGCCGTTTACGATTCTTGGTTTGGTGGTGGCGATGTTTTTG
>JAPKEI010000309.1 GCA_028872685.1 Verrucomicrobiota bacterium
GATGTCTTTCGGCACGAGCAAATAGCCCCACGCGAAAACATCGATCCAAACATCAAGCACCACTTCGTAGCAGATCCATTTATCCGTCTCCAAAATTTTTCGGCTGCGAGGATTTATGGGGAGATTGGCGGCGGGGAATTGGCCGATGACTTCCTTCCATAATTGTTTCCGGTGCGGCTCGCATTGGGCGTTCCATTTGGCGGACTCCGCGGGAGGCAGTTTCCTCCAAAACGATTCTGTGCGTTCGTATTCGGAGAAGCGGAGTAGACGTTGATTGTATTCCACCAACTCGGAAACTTGTCGTTGTTGACGGTGAGGGGGAGGTTTCGATTGTAATTCTTTTGTCGGTTCCTTGGAGGTTTTCCAGTTTGCTTTTGGGATGACATTTACAAATCGAAGCAGCGCCTCCAGTGCGCGATCGGTGCCAAATGTTTCCAGTGTCTTTTTGCCGTCTTTTGTAATGAGCGCAATGCGGGATCCTTTGGCGCTGAGTTTCTTTGCACGCTCGTGCTCGGCTAATACATTAGCTGTGCTGGGCGTGGCGAGAATGCCCGGTGCTGCGCCACTACTGCGACCGGGGCGGACTTTGGGAGGGTCGACGAGTTTTGGGGTTTTGCTGTGCTCGATGACTAAAGCACTAGGGGAAATGAGGCTTGCGATTTCTGCGTCTCCAAATTGCTCAAGCAATCCAAACACGTTGCGATAAATGGGCTCTTCCCAAACGCGATTGCGTTCGGTGAAATAACCGCTTACCAAGGTGGCTTGGATGCGGGTGTCTAGCGCTGCTGAATAAAAGGCAATCAATCCGCCTTCGTGATAGCCCGCCACGGCGATGGGGGCGACGATGGGTTGTTTGGCGTTTTCGGCGGCGAACCAGTCTACCACGGCTAGAACCTTTTGCACTTCGTAGCCAATGACGTGACGGCCCATTTGGAAGGCTTGCCGGTAAATCCATTCGCGATGAGTTTGGTTGGTGAACCGCACGCGAGCGTCGCCGGAAAATTCATCACTACGGCTGATAAGCGCTGGCACCACTACTTGGCAACCAGCGGCAGCCAGTCGGCGGGCAAACTGCGCAGAAGCGGGAATGCCTGGTGAGATGCCGGCGAGTTGTTCGGGCGTTTGATCAGCATCTGGCAGGGCGATGACGCGGGCACGAATCGTTCCTTTGGGCTGAATGAGCAACCCTTCACCGTGCACGCCAGGCAGAACGGGCCAACGTACGGTGTGCACCGCCATCACTTCGTCTTCGTAGCGCAAGGATGAGGCGGTGGTAGTACTGATGAATTCCAAGGCGATGATGGGCGAGCGCTTGTCCACTGCGCCGATGATCGTCCGGAAGCGCGCGCGGTTTTTTTGGATAGATGCCGTGTAAGTTTTTACTGTGCGGTAATCGCGTTTCCAATAACCCGCGCGTTGTTTGGTGGCGGCGGTGGTTTCGCGCATTAGAAAACGATCGATTCCAGCGACCATCTGCGCGGAGAAATCGCCATCAAGTGTGAGTGGGCGGGTATTGGGGAGGGGCGCGGCGTGGAGTTCGCCGACCAAAATGCTCAGGGTAAGAATGGTGTAAATGCGCATATCAAATGGCAACGCCAACGACTCGTCCTGTCAAAAGAATAAGGCGGGTTATGAAATTATTTCTCCCACGCTCACGAGTTCCCGGTTCTTGAGGCCATCAAAAATTTTGAACTGTTCGGCGTGGAACGATGTGTCGCCACGGAAGGCCAGTTTCACGAGGTGCTTTTTCTCAAGGTTGATGAGGATGTCTTCGTCCTCGCGCCGGAGGCGATCGAGCACGTTAGGGTTCACGACGATCCGCAGTTGATGATCGTCACTATCTTCGGGCTGGCGTTTGCGTAACAGCTCGTCGAGTTTGCGTTGGATTTCCACACTCATCGTCACGGGCGTTTTGATATGGCCGCGGCCTTTGCAGTAGTCGCATTCGTCATAGAAGGTGGAGAGCACACTCTCAGAATGGCGTTGACGGGTCATCTCCAACAGGCCGAGCTGCGAGATGGGCAGCACGTGGGTTTTAGCTTTGTCGCGTCGGAGGCCTTCCTTCATTCGTTGCATGACTTTCTCACGGTCACGGTGTTGTTTCATATCAATGAAATCGATAACGACGAGGCCGCCCATATTTCGCAGGCGAAGTTGGCGGCAAATTTCTTCGGCGGACTCGAGGTTTACTTTGAGGATGGTGCTGCTTTGATCTTTGCCGCCTTTGTGGCTGCCGGTGTTGACGTCGATGGCGACGAGGGCTTCGGTTTCGTCAATCACGATTGCGCCGCCGCCTTTGAGTGTGACCTTGCGCGAAAAGGCCTGGCCGAGTTGGCGGGAAATGTTCAGCTTGTCAAAGATAGGTTGCGGTTCGCCATAATATTCCAATTTATTTTTGGAGCGCGGCGAAATTCGCTCAATGAGTTTTTGCATTCGCTCGTATTCTGATTTGTTATCGATCAGAATACGGTGCACATCTTCCGTGAGGAAATCGCGCACGGTGCGCTCGATGAGATCCGGATCGCGGAAGGCGCAAATCGGTGAAGGCTTGTTGTCGATGCGTTGCTTCACGTTTTCCCAAGTCTCCTTGAGCATCGCGAGGTCGCGTACGAAATAACGCTGCTTTTGCCCTTCGCCCGCAGTGCGGATGATGGCTCCCATATTATCCGGGATATCAAGTGAGCGCAGGATTTCTTTTAAGCGCCTGCGCTCTTTGGGGTCCTGCACTTTTTTGGAAATGCCTAGCTGATCGGAAGCGGGCAGCAGCACAATGAAACGGCCGGGAATGGCAAGGTGCGTTGTAACGCGCGGGCCTTTAGTGCCGATGGGACCTTTGGTGACTTGGATGATGATGTCGCTGCCGACGGGATATTTCTTGGGGATGTCCTTGCGGGTAAGGCGTGGCGTGTTGCGACGCTTGCCCTTGCGTTCGATCATTTCGTAACGGTTATCGAGATTGGTCGGGGTTATGTCCCAATAATGCAGGAATGCGTTTTTCTCGATGCCAATGTCCACGAAGGCGGCTTCGAGCCGATCTTCGAGGTTGCGTACTTTGCCTTTGTAAATGCTGGCGACGATGCGTTCGTCTTTATTGCGTTCGATGGTGAAATCCTCGAGCACGCCTTTTTCCATAAGCGCAACACGGGTTTCGAGGGACTCGGCGCTGATGATGATTTCTTTGTCGGAGTCCTTTTTAGGGAGGAGTTTGCGGAAGATTTTTCGAGCGGCACGTTTCACGGAGGCTACGACGCCTTTTTCCTCAACGGGTTTTTTCGGTTTAGCTTCGATGCCTTTCTCCGTCACCGTTTCCGATTCAGGCTCGATGCCGGCGGCTTTGTTTTCGGCGGCGAGGATTT
>JAPKEI010000310.1 GCA_028872685.1 Verrucomicrobiota bacterium
GGAACCGCTCAAGCGCCTGTCCATGTCAGGTTTAGACGTGGGTCAAGGCAATGCCGGCAAAGCTGACGGCAGCGCTGAGTCGGTAGATGATGGCACTATGAAGGAAGCTCTCAAGGGCCATCTCGACCAAACCGGCGGTAACGGCACTTCGAACGGTCGTATCGGCCGTCCGTTCAACGGCAAATAGTCGCCTAGAAAAAACTAAAACTTAATTCAAAGGGCGCCCCGTAGGGCGCCCTTCTTTTTGGCAAAAAAAACCGCCCGGCGATTGACCGGACGGTATGAAATGGTGGGATCAGGAAACTATTCCTCTTCCCCTCCGCCTCCGCCTTCGGTGACTTCGCCGGCAGTATCTTCGCCGTCGCCTTCTGGTCCGGGTTGCTGGGCTGAGTCGTCATCGGGATTTGCGTCCTCTTCTGCTCCCCCGCCGCAGCCCGTCATGAGGGGCGCAAACGCAAGAACACCGGCAACAGCAGTAACAATAGTGATTTTTTTCATATGTTTGGTGTATGTTGAATGGATGTCAATTTGAAGCCCCCTGCGCGTTAGTGCGCGAAAGCGGCTCCTTTCCTAACTATAAGAAGCGGGTAAGGCAACGTTTTTAAGGGATAAATGGCATTCAGAGAGGCAAATCAGCGAAAACCAAACGCGTGAGAAATGCGTCCAATGCGTGGAATTCACACGCGAAATACGAATGGACCGCCTATAAGCGCTGTTTTCGTGGGGAAAAATCAAAATATGAAGGTTGGCATGTGTCGTGCTATAGGAGTCTCAGATAATTAAATCGCGCTGGCGGGAGCGGGGACGAGTAGTTCCAGGCCAAAGGCGCACAACCCAACCCAGAAATGGAAAGAAATAATATGAAGAAAAACCAAAAAGGCTTCACCCTTATCGAACTGTTGGTCGTGATCGCGATCATCGGCATCCTGGCGAGCATGTTGCTTCCTGCCTTGGCCCGCGCCAAAGCGAAAGCTGGTCGCATCAAATGCGTGAACAACCTCAGCAGCATCGGCAAGGCAACTCTCGGATTTAGCCAAGACAATGGCGGCCGTACACCTTGGAACCTTATCCCCAGTCAGACGGCGAATCATTTTGGAACTCGTGGCTCCAACTCAGCGGGTGCCATCTTTGGCTTGGCCGCAATGAAGAGCGAAGTTCAGACTGCCAAAATCCTGGTTTCCCCTTGCGACGCAGCTCGCACGGCTGACAACGAGGTTCTGCAGGCTGCATGGTCTAACATCAACACCAAGGGTGGACAACCCGTGACCGTCGGCACCAGCTACGTCTTCTGCCGAGGCGGTGACTTCCAGCGTCCTGCGTCAGTGGTGGCTCTGACCCGCAATCTGAGCTCCAACAACGTTGCCGCTGGCAACTGGAGTGGTGCGGACGAGAACCCGATCCCCGGAAACGCGATGGCCGGCTTGAATAAGTCACAAGGCCAGCTCGTGAATGCCGATGGCAGCGCGAAGCAGTCCACCGACGCCGACCTCGGCGCCTCTGGCAAAATCGTGAAGGGCCACATTAACGCCCGTGGTGGCACCAGCCCGCTGGGTGCTTCTAACACAACCGTGATCCGCTAGTCTGATCTCGTAATCAATCACAAGGGCGCCCTTCGGGGCGCCCTTCTTTTTTGCTTACAGGATACCAAGTACAAACAAGCAGGGTTTATTTCCTAATCTTTTGACTTTTGATTGCCCTCTTTTTACTTTCTGAATATGTCCTCGGTTGACTTGTTGGAATTGCTTAAGCGGTATTTTGGTTTCGATTCTTTCCGGCCTTTGCAGGAGGAAATCATCCGTACCGCGCTCGAGGGGCGCGATGCGTTTGTGCTGATGCCCACCGGCGGCGGCAAGTCGCTCTGCTACCAACTTCCTGCGCTTGCCCGCGAAGGACTCACGGTGGTGGTGTCGCCACTTATCGCGTTGATGAAAGATCAAGTGGACGCGATGCAGGCAGCGGGTGTGCCGGCTACGTTTCTCAATTCCACTCTTGATGCCGACGAAGCACGCCGCCGTTTGTCTGGTTTGTACGATGGCGAGTATCGACTGCTCTACGTCGCGCCCGAGCGGTTGATGCTCGATGGGATGCTTGATCGGCTCGCCCAATGGCAGCCCGAAGCCATCGCCATCGACGAAGCCCATTGCATCAGCGAATGGGGTCATGACTTTCGGCCGGAATACCGCCAGATTGCGGAGCTGCGATTGCGTTTTCCCAAACTGCCTTTTATGGCGCTCACCGCCACGGCCACTGACCGTGTTCGGGCGGACATCGTCACCCAATTGAAACTGCGCGAGCCGGCGCAATTCGTAGCCAGCTTTGATCGCGCTAATTTGGTTTACCGGGTCCTCCCGCGCGCGCAGCCGCAGCGGCAAGTGCTCGAGTGGGTCAACAAACAACCGGAGGACAGCGGCATTATTTATTGTTCCAGCCGCGCCCGCACTGAGCGATTGGCCGATATGCTCAATGAAAACGGCGTGCGCGCCGCCGCGTATCACGCGGGGCTGGACAAAAAAGTGCGCGCGCGAAATCAGGAGGCTTTCATTCGCGATGAAGTGCGCGTGGTGTGCGCCACAATCGCCTTCGGCATGGGCATTGACAAACCGGACGTGCGGTTCGTGATCCATCACGATTTGCCAAAAAATCTCGAGGGCTATTATCAGGAAACCGGCCGCGCCGGCCGCGATGGATTGCCGGCCGAATGCGTGCTGCTTTTCAACGCCTCGGATGTCGCCAAGCAAACGGGCTTCATTGCGGAGAAAACTGATGAGCACGAACAAATGATCGCCCGCAATATGCTCCAGCAAATGGTGCACTACTCGGAAACCCGTGATTGCCGCCGCCGTTCTTTGCTTGAATATTTCAGCGAAACATATGCGGAAGAAAACTGCGGCGCGTGCGATAATTGTTTGGAACCAAAACAAACTTTTGACGGCACCGTGGCGGCGCAAAAAATGTTATCATGCGCATTTCGCATTCGCGAAAAATCAGGGTTCGATTTTGGTCTGAATCATTTGGTGGACGTGCTCACCGGCGGTGACACGGAAGCGGTGCGCAAATGGGGGCACGAACAGCTTTCCACTTACGGCATCGGCGACGAGTTCGGCCGTAACGAATGGAAAGCCATCGCGCGCGAGTTGATGCGGCTGAATTTCCTCCATCAAACGCCCGGCCGAATGAGTGTGCTGGAGCTCACAGCCGCCGGCATCGATTGGCTCCGTTCTGGCAACCGGAGTACCCCTCTGGAATTAACACAGCCTGCCGTGCCCAAAACCAAAGAGAAAAAACGCAAACCCCGCGTGGGCGATCTTGCGTGCGACGAGGCATTGTTCGATCGCCTGCGCGAATTGCGCCG
>JAPKEI010000311.1 GCA_028872685.1 Verrucomicrobiota bacterium
TTTGCACACGAATTATGCGAGTTGTTTTTTGTATACTAATGTTGGCCGGCTTTGGTGTCGGGGAAATTGTTGCGGCAGCTAAAAAGCCTTTGCCTAAACCATTACGGGCGCTGCTGATTACCGGCGGTTGTTGTCACGATTACGTGAAGCAAAAGGATATCCTAAAGGCAGGGCTTGAGCGGCGCATAAACATTGTTATCGACCACGCACATTCGCCGGATAAAAGCACGAAGCCCCCGTTGGCGATTTATGGCAACCCGGATTATGCGAAGGGCTACGATATTGTGATTCACGATGAGTGCTCGGCGGGCATCAGTGATCCAAAAATAATCGCGGGTGTTCTGGCACCGCACAAGCAGGGCATTCCGGGCGTGAATCTTCATTGCGCGATGCACTCATATCGCTTTGGTAATTATCGTGCAAAGGTGAAGCCCGCCGACGCCAATGCGAAGTGGTTTGAATACATCGGGCTGCAATCCACTGGGCATGGGCCTCAGCAGCCAATTGAGGTGACTTTTGAAAACAATGTACCGTTCATAACGAAAGGCGTGAAGGCATGGACCACGCAGCGCGAGGAGCTGTACAACAATGTACAGGTGTTGCCGGGCACGCAAGTGGTGGCGCGTGGTGTGCAAGGCAATCGCAAGGCTGTAGTGGCGTGGGCGAGCGAATACCACGGCGCACGCGTGTTCAGCACATCACTCGGACACAACAATGTGACGGTGGCTGACGCGCGTTATCTGAATCTCGTTGCGCGCGGCATTTTATGGGCAACAAAAAATGAGGCAAGGCCGGTTGCGATGCCAAAGAATGAAAAATTTGATTTAAATAGCAAACCGAAGCCGCAATCCAATGCGGCCGGAACAGGCAAAGGCAAAGTAGTGCGTGTGCCGAAGAATGCAGCAACAGGTGCGAAGGTGACCGCCAGCTCGGAAGAAAAATCCAAGGGAAATATTGCGAAACTGGCGATTGACGGTAACCCGGCCACGCGTTGGTGTGCCGCTGGAGGTAACAAAGGCTCATGGTTGCAGGTCGATCTCGGTAAGGCGTTGGACATCCGGAATATCCGTCTTTATTGGGAGAAAGCCAACGCAGCCTACCAATACACTATCGAGGCTTCCGCAGACGGCAAAAACTGGAAGACCGTATTGGATTACTCGAAAAACAAGGAGGTGAAACAGATCGCCCCTCACGCGGTTGAGGCCAAGGGCACGCGGTATTTCAAGGTTACTTATCTGGGCTCCAGTACCGGCGCATGGGGCAGCCTGTGGGAGGTTGAGGTGCACACGGGTGCTCTGCCGGAGCTGCCTCGCAAGGTGGTAAAGGCAGCAGAAAATGGAAGTAATAAAAATCCCAGCGGCTTCGCAGGCGTGAAAGCGCCAGAGGGCTTCAAGCTCTCCCTTTTCGCCGAGCCGCCATTAGTCAATTATCCGGTCTGCATCACAGCGGCCTCCACGGGTGAGGTGTTTGTGGGCATTGACGAACAGGGTAGCCTTGGCAAAGAAAAAAACCGTGGTCGTGTAGTGCGTTGCATCGACACCAATGGCGATGGCAAAGCAGACAAGATAAATACGTTTGCGAAAATGGATCATCCTCGCGGACTCATTTACGACAACGGAAAATTGTGGGTACTGCATCCGCCCTTTCTCACGTTGTACGAGGATACAAACGGCGATGGCGTGGCCGATAAGGAGAAGCGGCTCATCGACGGCATCAGCACGGAGTACGTGAACAAACGCGGCGCGGATCATACCACCAATGGCATCCGCATGGGCATCGACGGCTGGATTTATATTGCCGTTGGCGACTTCGGTTTCACCAAGGCCGTGGGTGCGGATGGCCGTGTGCTTAGTCGACGGGGCGGCGGCATCGTGCGCATCCGGCCCGACGGCTCGGACATGGAAGTTTATTGCTGGGGCCTACGTAACATCCTCGATGCGTGCATCGACCCGTACCTTAATATTTTCACGCGCGATAATACAAACGATGGTGGTGGTTGGAACGTACGCTTTAGCCACATCATGCAAACTGGGGAGTATGGCTATCCTTCGTGGTATAAAAATTTTCACACCGAGATCATGCCCACGCTCAAGGATTATGGCGGTGGCTCTGGCTGCGGCGGTATGTTTTACCACGACACCCGCTGGCCCGCACCCTTTGGCCACGCCGTGTATACCTGCGACTGGGGCCGCAGCGCGGTGTTCCGCCACAACCCGCCCTCCAACGGTGCTACCTTTGACACGCATCAGGAGACTTTCCTGCCCATTAGTCGCCCGACTGACATCGATGTGGATGCCAGCGGCCGTATGTATGTCGCCAGTTGGCATGGCGGCAAATTTGCCTATAGTGGTCCGAATGTCGGTTATGTAGTGCAGCTTGTGCCGAAAGATTTCAAACCGACTCCTTTCCCTGACGTTAACAAACTAACCGATGTGAAGCTCTTTGACCTGCTTATTGGCCCAAGCCAACAGCAAAATCTTCACGCGCAATTTGAATTCAAACGCCGCGGCCCCAGTGCGGCGCGCACCGCCAAGCTCATCTCGCTGGCCGCCGACAAAGCCGTCCCACTCGCTGGACGCGTGGCTGCCATCTTCACGCTCAAACAACTCAACGGCACGAAAGCACAAAACGATTTACTGAAACTCGGTGCCCATGCCGACATTACCGAGTTTGCAATGCGTGCGCTTACTGACCGTAAGGGCGAACTAAAGGGATTGAAAAAGGACATTTTTGTCAATGCACTCGACAGTAAAAACCCGCGCCACCGCGCGCAGGCACTTATCAGCCTCGGTCGCCTTGGTGATCCCACAGCGGCAGCAGCCATCCTGCCGCATGCTGCCGCTCCAAAGCTCGCTAAGCAACCTGCACACAATGAAGCCAATCCTGCTGCTGTCATCCCGCACCTCGCCACGCGCGCGTTGGTGGCGCTTAATTCGGTGGATACTTTAATCGATGCTCTTGACGGTACGCACGGTGCGGCCGCGCTCGGTGTTATGAAATATATTCACGACGACAAAGTGGTTGCTGCCCTCAGTGCCCGTGTTGCGAAAAATCCTGATCCCGCCACGCTTGCCACGCTCGTGCGCTTGTATCATCGCGAGGGCAAATACACCGAAGGCTGGTGGGGCACGCGTCCAGATACTTCCGGCCCGTACTTTGCCCGTGAGAAATGGAGCGGTAGTACCGCCATTGAAACCGGCCTGAAAACCGCTTTTGCAAAAGCGCCAAAGGCCACCGTGGATTTGGTGAAAACCCAGCTGGCCAAACACAAGATCAGCATCGCCGGATTACCAACCGGTACTGTCATGGCGACCAATGAAGCGAATGCGCCCTTCAAGATTCCTGA
>JAPKEI010000312.1 GCA_028872685.1 Verrucomicrobiota bacterium
GAAGAACGAGGCGAAGGGGACAACAATAATGAGGAGTCACCCGAACCGCTGCCGTCAGTTTCGCCATTGTCCAAAATTCTTGTGGCCTTCGCGGGGCCGTTGATGAATGTGGTATTCGCTGTAGTCATCGCGGTGTTACTTTGGCAAATCGGTTTGCCGCGACAGGTTAACGAGCCGGTGATTGGTTATGTGGCCTCGAAATCTGAGGAATACAAGATTGGCGTGCGCCCGGGGGATCGGATTGTTGGAATCAATGGCAAGCCCGTGGAAGCGTGGCAGGATGTGATTTACACCGTGCTCGATAGCACCGGCTCCACGGTGAAATTGGAAATCGAACGAGGCAAGGAGACGCTCACGTTCGATGTGCCCGCCGGCACATGGGATGGCGGTATTCGGCGGTTGCGATTGAATAATCAGGACGAATTGGTAATCGGCAAATTGGGCGAAGCCAATCAAGGCGGACTTTTCGCCGACAGTAAGCTCGAGCCGGGAGATCGCATTATTAAGGTGGGCGATCAAACGGTTTATAGTCAGTACCATTTTCTCGACCTCGCCTTGGCCGGGCCGGGTAGCCAAAAATCCTTCACCGTGGCGCGCGGCGAAAATGAAATGGACGTTCCCTTCGTAACTCCCGAACACCCGCGTGTTTCTGTGGGTGCGATTCCCGAGCCGAAACACGGCACGTGGGATTTATTGCTGGGCAAAATTGGATGGGACCTTGAGCCATTGCAATCCACGCCCGCGATGGATGCGGATATGTGGCCGGGCGATATCATCCGCAGTGCTAATGGGGAGCTGGTCACCACTGTCAGTCAGTTTATCGGGATCATCCGCGCCAGCGACGATAAAGAAATCGTGCTCGAAACCGAACGCACACAAAAAGTTTTGAAGCGGGTCGAGCCCTCTGGAGATTTCGTGGAATTGGGTGAAGAGCACGGAGTAATCACCGGAGAGAAAGCGCAAATTACCGCCGCCGAGGCGCCCGAGGGTTTGGAAATAGGTGTGGAGTATTTCGTGCGCGTTGATGGCGATAAAGTTTATTTCCACAAAACTTCCGGCGATGCCACCGACGCCAGTAACACTGTGGCTTTCACCACTGCGGGCAGTGAGGTGCATTTGTTCGCGAAATCTGTGGCCAATGAAAAACGCACTGTAAAAATCACCCCAAGTGATGGTCGTCTCGGCATTGCACTGGCGCAGCCCATTGGTTTGGTATTCAAGCCCGAACCGCTTCGATATGTGGAGCAACGCCCTGGCCCCACACCAATGGCGCAAATTACTGACGTGCTTGATAAGGTGGCGATCACTTTTAAGGCGCTTGGGCGCGGCAAGGAATCCGGCGTCGGAGCCAAGGACTTGAGCGGGCCGATTGGCATTTTTGGGATGCTCTCCATTCAAGTAAACACTGATCTTCGCCTTGCCTTGAGTTTTCTGGTTTTACTGAATATCAATCTCGCAATTCTGAATTTGTTGCCCGTGCCGGTGCTTGATGGTGGGCATATTCTTTTATCGCTCGTGGAGTGGGTGCGAAAAAAACCCGTCAGCGTGCGCGTCCAAGAATATGCCACCACAATGTTCGCGGTTTTGTTGCTCGGCTTTTTTCTGTTTGTCACGCTCGCTGATGTGAAGCGTGTACCTTTGCTGCACGATATTTTTAATCGCGACACGCAAATTGAACAGTCCGCTCCTGGTGAATAGATGGACTACTGCGTCTCACCGTACCGCTACGCGCGCCGGGAAACGCGGCCGGTTACAATTGGTGGGGTCATTGTCGGCGGCGACGAGTCGATCGTTCAACAATCGATGATCACCTGCAGCACGTTGGACACGGATGCGTGTGTGGAGCAGTCGATGGCGTTGGTGGAGGTAGGTTGCCAAATTGTTCGCATCACCGCGCAAACCAAAAAGTACGCGGCCAATCTTGAGTCAATCGTGGCCGGCATTCGCGCGCGCGGGTCGAATGTGCCGGTGGTCGCAGATATTCATTTCAAGCCGGATGCCGCACTGGAGGCGGTGAAGTGGTGTGAGATGGTCCGGGTTAATCCAGGCAACTACGCCGACTCCAAAAAGTTTATCACCCGTGAGTACACGGACGAACAATACACGGCGGAACTCGAGCGTATTGAGGAGCAGTTCGCGCCGCTCGTGGAGGAATGCAAATCACGTGGGCGGGCACTGCGGATTGGCACCAATCACGGTTCGTTGAGCGATCGCATTATGAATCGCTTTGGCGATACGCCGTTAGGTATGGTGGAAAGCGCGCTGGAGTTTGCCCGTATCGCGCGTGACTTGGATTTTCATAATTTCAAGTTTTCGATGAAGTCGAGCAATCCGAAAGTGATGATTGAGTGTTATCGATTGCTCGCCGCACGTTTGGAGGAATTGGGGGCGGACTGGAATTATCCGCTGCACCTTGGCGTCACCGAGGCTGGCGAAGGTGAAGATGGCCGCATTAAAAGCGCCATTGGTATAGGCTCCCTGTTGTGCGATGGATTGGGCGATACCATTCGCGTATCACTCACTGAGGATTCGCCCAATGAAATCGCGGTGTGCAAGGACCTCATTGATCAAATCCCTGAGTTAACTTCCGCTGATACAGATGTGCCCAAGGTGTCGCTTGCGTTTGACCCTTTTATTTATCAACGCCGTGCTACGCCGGAAATTGAATTGGTGGAAGGCGTGAAATGTGGCGGCGAGCAAACCATCCGCGTCATAGTTACCGAAGTCGCGTGGGAGAAACTTGCCCCACGCATCAAGGTCGGCGCGGATGTGCGGCCGGAAGCGGTTTACGAAGATTTGAACGTGATAGAAGTGGATCCGCGCGAGGAGTTTGCTTTGAACTGCGATACACAACTTATCACGGTACGCGATGATGTGGGATTGCCGGCGATTACGGCATTTCGTTTGTTAGCCGGCCGGTTGAAGGCAATGGGTTCGTGTAATCCAATCTTGCTGAAGGATTGCCTGAGTTTTAGCGAAGCCGTGCTGGAGCCAAACATTGCGTTGCTTCGGGCGTCGGTGGTGCTTGGCTCGTTACTGTGCGATGGCATTGGTGATGCCATTTTGGTGCGGGGCGAAAGTGGTGCGGGGCAGTCATTGCAACTGGCGTTTAATATTTTGCAGGCGGCGGGGTGTCGGTCGTTCAAGACGGATTACGTGGCGTGTCCGAGCTGCGGGCGCACGTTGTTTGATTTACAGGAAGTGACTTCCCGCATCAAGGTGCGCACAGAACATCTCAAGGGGGTGAAGATTGCGATTATGGGCTGCATCGTCAACGGCCCCGGTGAAATGGCAGATGCTGATTTTGGCTACGTGGGCGGCGCGCCTGGGAAAATAAATTTGTAT
>JAPKEI010000313.1 GCA_028872685.1 Verrucomicrobiota bacterium
CCGGCGGCAACACCTCCAAGGAAATCGCCGATGGCGTAGAAGTCATCGTGAAGCAAATCCGGACCAAATCTCCCAAGACTAAAATTCTTTTACTTGGCGTATTCCCACGCGGCACGAACAACGCCGACAAACGGCGTCAGGTCAATGAAGGTGCCAACGCCATCTTCAGCAAACTCGATGATGGCAAACACGTCCACTACCTCGACATCGGCCCCAAGTTCCTTGAGAAAGACGGCACCCTCACCCGCGAGATCATGCCTGACCTCCTGCACTTGAGCGAAAAAGGATACTCGATTTGGGCCGAATCCATTGAGTCCGAACTCGCCAAACTGCTCGGCGAATAACGCGCTTTAAAACCATGCGCCTCTGCTTGTGCCTACTGGCTGTCTGTGTGCTCCCCTCGCTTGCCGCGAAGGACATGATCCGAACGCCGCTCGATGTGCCGATGCTGGGCGAACTGGAGGAGTACCTCGCGCAAAATCTTTTGTTCAATCAGAAGAACCGAGATGCCGGCCTGGCAGACATCAACCAAAAGCCAGGCTTCAAAGCGCTGATCAAGAAACACGGTATTAAACTCTTTGGCGGGCCGGTCATCGGCAAAGTCTCACCAACGAGTGCCGTGGTGTGGCTGCGCACACCGGATTCAGCTGAAGTGAAGGTTGTTGCTCAACCCGGCAACATCACCGGCACTGCGCGAACGAGTAAGGCGCGCGATTTCACAACTGAAGTAGAACTCAAAGGCCTAAAGCCGTGGACCCAATACAGTTACACCGTCACCGTTAATGGTGAACCGGCCTTGGGATCACTGAAACCCTCATTCCGTACTGCACCTGCGCGTGCACAGAAGGTGAAATTCGACATCGCCTTTGGGGGTGGTGCGCGGGTGAACCCCACCAAGGAAATCATCTGGGATCACGTAGCCAAGACCAAGCCCTTCGGCTTTCTCTTTCTGGGTGACAACCTCTACATCGACAAACCATTGGAGCGAAACCGACAGCGCCTTTACTACTACCGCCGACAGTTGCGCCCTGAATATCAGCGCCTCATGAGCAGCACGGCAGCCTATGCCATTTGGGATGACCACGACTTCGGGGCCAATGACTGCGCGGGTGGGCTCGATCCATTCAAGCCCGCGTGGAAAGTTCCCGTCTGGAACGTGTTCAAGGAGAACTGGCCCAACGCCTACTTTGGCGGAGGCGAAAAGCAACCCGGCTGCTGGTTTGACTTCAACATTGGCGATGTCGATTTCTTCATGACCGATGGGCGTTACTATCGTGATTACAAAAAAGGCACCATGCTGGGGCCGGTGCAGAAGAAATGGTTGCTGGAAAAACTTAAGGCCAGCAAGGCCACCTTCAAGGTCATCTGCAGCGGCACGCTTTGGACCGAACACGCCGACAAAGGCGGCAAGGATTCCTGGTGGGGCGTGCCTAAGGAGCGCGAAGAAATCTTTTCACTGATTGACCGCGAAAAAATTGGCGGCGTGATTTTATTATCCGCCGATCGCCACCGCACTGATGTCTACCAGATCAAGCGGCCCAACGGCTACACGCTCTATGAATTTGAAACCTCCAAGCTCACCAACGACCACACGCATAGCACGAAAAAGGAAGCGCTCTTTAGCTACAACAAAGGCAACTACTTTGGACACCTCACCTTTGACCTCACAAAGACCGATCCACAGTTAACCTTCAAGTGTATTACCGTAGATAAAGGTGAGGTCTATTCGCTAACCCTGAAGCGAAGTCAGTTGGAGAAATAGCGTGCGCTTTTCATCAAACCTGGGGCGTAAGGGAACGGAACGGTTCATGTTACTCCTCTGCCTGATCTTTTGCGTGTTTGTTTCGCAAACGACTTATGCGGCTCCCATGGCGTTTGCTCACGGTGGGAAATTCAAGATGTTGTATGATTGCCGGCAGCGACCCCAGTCGGTTTTCCTAAAGGATAAGCTCTATATCGTATACAACGGAGACGCGAAGCCCACTAGGAATGGCAAGGGCAGAGCCTACCCCATGTTAATCACCTATGATCCACAGGACCGAAGTTTCTCCAAGCCAGTTCGGCTTGGGCAAAAGAGTAGTAGTGACCATCATTACAGCCCAATCATCTGGGCCGATGAAAATGACTCTCTGCACGTTCTATTTGGGTGCCACAAAACTCCGGGCACCCATCTCATTTCAAAACATCCAGTGCAAAAGAAGACTTCGAATATAACCTGGAAAAAGATGCCCCAGATTGCGCCGAAGCTTTCCTATCCAACGGTATACCGGATTCATGGCGACAAGGAGATGATCTATTACCGCACCGATGGTCATACCAGTTCCTGGACCTACCGGATCACTGAGGATAATGGCAAAACCTGGACCGGACCCCAAAAGGATGTCACTGACCTAGATAGCAAGGGAAAATTGGACTGGTCTTCCTACCAAACAAAACTCCCGAGTAAAGACGGCAAACACTTGCACGTGGTGTACACCGATTATGATGACAACAAAAATTCGCCGAACGATCAGAGGTTTTACAATCCGCGTTATGACCAATTAGCGTCCAATGAATGGAAGTACAATCTCTCCTATGTGAAGATTGACTTGGAGACGCATGTTGTCCGCAATGCTGCTGGAAATATCCTGAAAACACCCATTGATCTGGAATACTCAAAGGCAAATTGCCAGATTTGGGATACGAAATGGCGCGGGGCCGGGATACCTCCGGTAATTTCCTTGGACGAAAACGGCAGGCCCACGTTCCTCCACGTTCTTTCTGAAGACAACTTGAAATCCCACCGCTACTACTATGTGCGGCGCGAAAAAGGTAAGTGGCTGCAGACGCCCATATGCCATTCCAATCATCAATGGAATAGCTCTTACCTTGCCAGAGATAAGAAAGGCATTCTACACGCCTATGTCATTGTCGGTAAAGGCTACCTGGAAGGTGGCTACATGAACCAGCACGGCGGCGGTCACATAGAAGAATGGATTTCAAATGATAAAGGCAATAGCTGGAAAAAATCCCGTGACCTGATGGGAGGTCAAAAAGAATTTGTCGGTTGGCGCTACAACAATATCCAGCCGGTCGTCCGGCCTGATGGAAGCATCGTGGAGGGCATGCTGCTCTTCTACGGGTGGAAGGATGAAGATGCACCTGAAGCAAGAGCCTTCCTACTGCACGAAGAAATCGGCCAATCCTCTCCGAATTAAGCCATTGAGCAAGTGCAGCGGGAGGCATATCCAGTATAATCTCCCTGATTTATTGTAGTAGGTAGGTGCGAGCAGTTTCCTGTAGGGTCGCGGCACATGAAACAGATTCTCTTGATGAT
>JAPKEI010000314.1 GCA_028872685.1 Verrucomicrobiota bacterium
GCGCGCGGCACCTCGGGCGAGCTGGGCCTGATGCAAATCCGCGCTGCCGCCGCCAGCGAATGGGCTGAGGCGGCGGACATCAGCGATTTTCATCACGCCCATTTGCTAAACTCCACCAGCAACACCCTCTGCGGCGCGTGGTATTTGCACAAACTCATCGACCGCTATCAACACACCGACGATCCAGTCGCTTATGCGCTGGCCGATTATAATGCCGGCCGCTCGAATGTGCTGAAGTGGAACAACGATGCAGCAGAAACCAACAGTGCTGTGTTTATTGAAAACATTGATTTCCCAACCACCAAAGAATACGTGAAAGCAGTGAAAGCAAAATTCGAGGAATATCAGGGGCAGCTTGAGTAAAAGTAAAGTTACCTTCAGTCCTCCGTCAACGCATCCATCCGTTCCTGCAAAGTCCGACGTGCCGCTTCGCGTTCGATTTCATCCGCGCCGCGCGACACGTGTACCATTTCACCAATGCGAATTTGGCAGCAGGAAAAGGGCAGCGGCAATTTGAACGCATCCCAACTTGAGAATTCTTTTTTCCATCCAACCGTCGCCGAGGCGGGCACAATGGGGAGGCCGGTGATTTGCGCGAGCATCACCGCGCCCGGCTGCACTTCATAGCGCGGGCCGCGCGGGCCGTCGGGGGTGATGGCAAAGTCGTAGCCGCGTTTGGCCCACGATGTCAGCTCGCGCAACGCTTGCGCGCCGCGGCGGCTGGAGGAGCCGAGCACCGGTTGTATGCCGTGATGCTCCATCACCCGTGCGAGGATGGCGCCGTCTTTGCTCGCACTCACCAACGCGGCCAACCGGCGGTGTGGTTGGCGGGCAAGAAAAAATTTCCGGTATGAAGGAGGCGCCAAAAGCAATCGGTTATGCCACAGACTGAAAATGACCTGTCGGTTTCCAATCGCCGCCAACGTGTCGTCGGCGTCCTCGAGATCCAATCGCCACGTGCTGTCAAACAGGCGGGTGACGCTGTGAGCCGCCGCCGCCGCCAGCGCGCCGTGCCAGCGAAGGGTGTTCGGAACCACCACGTCGGATTTGCGGTTGCGGGCGGGCGCGCTCATTTGCCTTTTTGCAACGCGGCACGCACTAACGCATCCACCGGCTGATCCGGCCCCAGCATTGTCATGGCCGCGCGGATGGCGTCCTGCGCGTCCTTCGGCTTGGAGCCGAGCGCGATGAGGGCGGAAATGGCGTCGGCCATTTTTTGGTCATCGGCCGTGGCCGCCGCACCGGAAGTGAGCGCAGTTTCGTCGCCGAGTTTGTCTTTTAATTCCACCACGATGCGTTCGGCAGTTTTTTTGCCAACCCCGCTGATGCACGAGAGCGCCTTCACATCGCCGTGGGCAACGGCCGCGCGAAAGGATGCGGGCGTGGTGCCGCTCAAAACATTCAGCGCCAGCTTCGGGCCGATGCCGCTCACGTGGCGGATGAGCAATCGGAAAAGGTCTCGCTCATTTTCGGTGCTGAAACCGTACAGCACATGCGCGTCATCGCGGATGGCCAAGTGCGTGAGCAGCGTCACCTCGCCGCCGGGCAGCGGCAGCTTGTCGAAAGACGACAACGGGATGAGCACTTCGTAGCCCACACCGTTCACATCGATGACCACTTGCGTGGGCAGCGCCTCGGCCAATTTACCTTTGAGAAATGAAATCATCTGCTGCGGTTATAATTTCTGCGTGGGGTTGATGGCAAAACGTTTATTCAACTGGAAGTAAGTAAGCGCCAACGCCAGCGCGTCAGCGGCATCGGGCGTGGGCAATTCATCGAGCGCCAACATCCGCTGCACCATCTTGGCCACGGCGAGTTTTTGGGCGTTGCCGTGGCCCACGATGGACTGCTTCACCTTGCGCGGCGCGATCTCAAAAATCTCCAGCCCACCCTCCGCGATGGCCGCCATCGCCGCCCCGCGCGCCTCGCCCATAATGAGCGCGGTCTTCGGGTTTTGCGCATAAAACAACCCCTCAATCGCGCATACCGTGGGCTGATGCGCGGCAATCACTTCGCGCAAGGTTTTGGAAATAGCCACGAGACATTCGCTGCGGCTCCATTTCGCCGGACATTGAATGGTGCCTTGCGCCAGCGTTTCAGGATTTTTTTTATCTAACCGAATAACCCCAAACCCTGTTCCGCGCAGTGACGGATCTACTCCTAGAATGAGCGAATGATCAGCGGCGTCTTGAGGGGCAACAGCCTTTTTGCCACTCACGCGTTTTTGCAACTGCTCAAATTGGCGGGCGGAAATCCCCACGCTTTATCTTTCAACCAAAACTATTCCGCACTGCTTTTACCCAGCAACGATTGCTTGTGCCGCGCCACATATTCCTCCACGTACAATAAATTGTCACTGGCGCGCTTGGCCACACTCAGCAAAGTATCCATGCTCGAAACTTCCTCCAATTGCTCCGCCACAAACCAAGTGAGCATGTTTTGCGTGATGTGGTCGCCCTCCGAAATGGCGAGGTTCACGAGGCTGTTAATTTGCTGGGTCACCTTCTGCTCCGATTTCAGCGAAAGCTCGATTGCATCGCAGGCATCAGTAAATTCCGCGCGGGGTGCCGGGATGGCCGGGATTAACAACTTGCCGCCCGCATCGATAACGTATTTTACAATTCGCATTGCATGATCGCGTTCCTCGTCAGATTGCTGGTGAAATAAATCCGCTAGTTCAACCAAGCCCTCCCCTTCGAAATACGCCGTAATCGCCACGTACTGCAGTGAGGCGGAAAATTCGTACCCGATCTGTTCGTTCAATGCGTCGTTAACTTTTTGTCCAATCAGCATGGGTGCAGTCTAGCACACTTTGGCGCAAAAGAAAACTTCGCCGTGAAAAAATATGAGTCGCTTGCTATCGGGACTCATTCCCATCAACGCCCCGGCAGCTTGTCGATGTTGAACCCGCACTTCATTGCCCAAGCAAACCAATCTTTCTTCAAACGCACAACGCGTTTTGGATTGGCCGAGGCAAGATCGTTCGTCTCAGTACGGTCAGCTTCCAAGTCAAAAAGAGACCAGCGCTTGTCCAGCTTGTCCCACACCAATTTCCATTTCCCCTCGCGCAACGCGCGGTTGCCGGACCATTGCCAGGCAATCTGATCGTGGCCTCCGCGTTTTCCTCCATTCAAGATAGGCAAAAGGCTTTTGCCTTCCACGGGCAGGATATCGTTGCCTTTGTGCTTTGCCGGATATTTGCCACCGGCCAACTCAAGAAAAGTCGGCATAAAATCAATGATGTGACCAACCTCTTTCGTGATTGAATTAGCCTTGATTTGCCCAGGCCACCACGCAATGCAGGGCGT
>JAPKEI010000315.1 GCA_028872685.1 Verrucomicrobiota bacterium
GGGCCGGCCCGAAGTCAAACTATGTTTTTGTGAGCACGCGCACGTCCAAGCTTAGCGCCGAAGCGCGGGGATTGATCCCCCTGCACGTGGCGGTCATCATGGACGGCAACGGTCGCTGGGCGCGCGAGCACGGCTTGCCGCGCGTGGAAGGCCATCGCCGTGGCGCGGAATCCGCCCGAGCCATCATCAAAGCTGCCTCCGAAGCGGGCATTCGCTATCTCACGCTCTACACTTTCTCGATGGAGAACTGGAATCGTCCAAAGAGCGAGGTCGATGCGATTATGCGTTACCTCGCGTATTATTTAAAAAAGGAAGAGGATGAATTGAATCGCAGCAATGTGCGGCTGGAGTCCATCGGTCAAATCCATCGTCTGCCCGAGACCGTGCAGCGGCAGTTAAAAAAAACCCGCGCTGCGCTTGCCAAAAATTCCGGCCTTACTCTAGTGCTTGCATTGAGCTATGGCTCGCGCGCGGAAATCGTCGACGCCACCCGTATCATCGCTGAGAAAACCCAAGCCGGGCAGCTTGATCCAGCCGAGGTTGATGAGCATTTGTTTTCAAAGCACCTTTACACCCATCACATTCCCGACCCTGATTTACTCATCCGAACCAGTGGTGAAATGCGATTGAGCAATTTTCTTCTATGGCAGGTTTCCTATGCCGAGATGGTCGTCACGCCAACCCTCTGGCCTGAATTCCGAAAACCCCAATTTCACGCCGCTCTCGAAGAATACGCCAAACGTCACCGGCGGTTTGGTAAACTGTAGTGCAGGAATATCGCACTCGACATTCCGCGTAACAAATCTCTACCGTTCCTGCAAATGGCTAATGACACGGCGGTAAAACTTTCCAAGGGGCAAACGTTTGTGCGCCGCTTGTGTAGCAGTCTATTTCTTTACGGTGTGTTAATGGCGGGATTGTTTGCGCCAAATGAAAAAATAAAGCTGGCGGCTTTTGGCGGTATTATGGCGCTGCTCGGGGCGTTGGCGTTGGTGGAGTATTTCCAAATGGCTCGCAAACGGGAGTTGGCGCCTTTTGTTACGCTAGGCACGGCGACGGGGGTGGGGTTGATTGGATTGATTTTTTGGGCACTGGCCATTCGTGGCGATGCGGTGTTGGCGGGAGAGGTGGAAATTGCATTTCTGATTTGCCTCATCCCAGCACTAGGGATTTGTCAGTTATGCGCGGCGGATAATGAACGCGGCATGGCAGCGATTGCCTCCACGTTGTTTGGTGTTTTTTATGTGGCCATACTGTTGAATGTGCTTCAGAAGATTCGATATTTTCCGGACCTTGATGGCGCGTGGTGGTTGCTGTACTTTATCGTCGTCAGCAAAATGAGCGATACGGGTGCGTATTGCACGGGGTCGTTGATTGGTAAAAACAAAATGATCCCGCGAGTGAGCCCAGGCAAAACTTGGGAAGGCTTTGTGGGCGGCATCGTGTTTTCGGTTGTATCGAGTTGGGCTTTTTTGCATTTCGCGGGCGGGCACTTTAGTGGCTTCACGCTGGCGCAGGCGCTGGTGCTGGGGGCGTTACTCGGGGTGGGCTCCGTGGTCGGCGATCTCGTGGAGTCGCTGATGAAACGTGAAGCGGGCCTTAAGGATTCGGGCGAATTTTTCCCGGGCGTGGGCGGAGTGCTCGACTTGCTCGACAGCCTGCTGTTCAATGCGCCTCTGATGTATTTGTTTCTCAAGTACGGATTGGCACAATGAAAAATGTCGTCCTGTTAGGCAGCACCGGCTCTATCGGCACCAGCACTTGCAAAGTGGCCGAAGATTTACCGGATGACATTCGCCTCATCGGCCTTGCCGCGGGACGCAATACCAAGCTATTGCGCGAACAGGTTAAACAGTTTTCGCCCTCCGCAATTTCCATCAACTGCCCTGATGCCGCCAAGGAATTGGCCAATGAATTTAATGGCAAACCAGAAGTGTTTTACGGTGAAGAGGGCTTGCTGAAACTGGCCACATTGCCGGAGGCGGATATTGTGCTTATCGCCATCGTTGGCACGGCGGGTTTGCAACCGGCACTCGCGGCGATTCGTGCAGGGAAGGATATCGCGGTGGCGTCCAAGGAGATTCTAGTGATGGCCGGCGAAATTGTGATGCGCGAGGCGCGCAAGCACGGCGTGAAAGTGCTGGCGGTTGACAGCGAGCACTCGGCAATTTTTCAATGTCTAGAAGGTAAGCCGCCCGAAAGTGTGCGGCAAATTTGGCTCACCGCTTCAGGTGGTCCATTCCGGGAAAGGCCAGCGGATGAGTTCGTCGATATCACCGTGGAGCAGGCGCTCAAGCATCCCTCGTGGAAAATGGGCCGCAAGATCACCATCGATTCCGCTACGCTATTTAACAAGGGCCTTGAAATGATTGAGGCACGGTGGCTCTTCGATATCGCGATGCCGCGCGTGCGCGTGGTAGTACATCCTCAGAGTGTCATCCACTCGATGGTGGAGTTCGTCGATGGATCGATGCTCGCGCAGCTTTCCACGCCGGATATGTGTTTGCCCATTCAGTACGCGCTGACTTACCCCGCTCGCGCCGCCAGCGATCGCGTGCAAACAAGCCTCGCGGAAATTGGCCGGTTGGATTTTGAGGAGCCGGACACCGATCGTTTTCCTGCGCTCAACCTTGCTCGTCGCGCTGGTGAAGTCGGCGGGACCTTGCCCGCTGTCCTCAACGCTGCCAACGAAATCGCCGTGGAAGCCTTTTGTGCTGGTGAAATTAGCTTCACCGAAATCACCACCACAGTCGCCCGCGTAATGGATGTCCACGAATTAGTGGCTCAACCTTCACTGGGGGATATCCTCGCCGCCGATGCTTGGGCCCGTGAGGTCGCACCGGCGTGATTGCGGATTGCGTAAGGCCTGTAAATCTGCTAAATTCCCGCTCCTTGATTTCACTTTGAACTTAAAATATGGCTGAAATTTTAAACATCCTGTACGTCATTGGCGTGGTTTTCCTGCTCTTCGGGGCGGCGATTTTTGTGCATGAATTCGGCCATTTCTGGGTCGCTCTCAAACGCGGCTTGGTGGTGGAGGAATTCGCCATTGGCTTCGGCCCCATCATTTGGAGCAAAGAACATGAGGGGATTCTCTACTCTATCCGCGCCATTCCCGCGGGTGGGTTTGTGAAGCTCCCACAAATGCTAACCAGCGAGGCCATCGAGGGCACAGCGGATTCGGCTGAAGACAAAGGCAAGGAACGAGGCGAAGGTGAAGAACGAGGCGAAGGTGAAGAACGAGGCGAAGGTGAAGAACGAGGCGAAGGGGACAACAATAATGAGGAGTCACCCGAACCGCTGCCGT
>JAPKEI010000316.1 GCA_028872685.1 Verrucomicrobiota bacterium
AAACAGCCGGAGGTCTCAGCGGAACACGCCCTGCATGTGATTGAAATCATCAATGCCGCCCGAGAGTCTCAGCGGACGGGCAAACGAATTGCCATCAAGTCGCGATTCACCCTGCCTGCCGTCAAAGGCCCCTAGCATCGCTCACGCTTGAAGAACTGAAGAATTAATGAGGACACTTCCATTAATTTTTGCAATCGCCTGTTGGTCACTTCCTGCGGATCTTCAGGCTGCATCCGCGGCGCCCAACATTGTTGTGATCTATGCCGATGACCTCGGGTATGGCGACATCCAGTGTTACAACCCCCAACGCGGCAAGATTCCTACGCCACACGTCGACAACCTAGCCTCCGAGGGCATGCGTTTCATTGATGCGCATTCCTCATCGGGAGTCTGCTCACCCTCGCGCTACACAATTTTAACCGGCCGTTACCACTGGCGGTCACGATTGCAGAGCGGCATTGTTGGCTTGTGGGGGCCACCGCTCATCACACCGGATCGCTTGACAATTGGCGGGTTGGCCAAAAAACACGGGTACCGCACCGCATGCATTGGTAAGTGGCACTTGGGCTGGGATTGGTCGATCTCGGCTGGAAAGGAGAAACTGTTTTCGATTCCCGGCACCCGGGGCCAAAAGCAACAGAACCTTTCCGCCACAGACGAACACAGGACCGCATGGCGCGAGCTTTTCTCAAAACCCATTGCCGGGGGGCCTCTTACGGTCGGCTTTGACGAGTATTTCGGAACGGACGTCCCCAACTGGCCACCCTATTGCTTCATTGAAAATGATCGCACCGTTGGAATCCCGAGTGAATACGCTCCTCCCAAAATTTTCTTCAAAAAACATAATGGCCGGCACACGTGGGGGCCTGCCGTCAAGGGATGGACGCTTGAGCAGATCCTCCCCGCACTTGGAGATCGGGCGGCGGCTTTTATCCAGCGGGAAGCAAAGACGCCCGAACCCTTCCTCCTTTATATGCCCCTGACCTCTCCGCACACCCCCTTGGCAGTCAACGCCCAATGGAAAGGGAAGAGCAAGCTGAACCTTTACGCCGATTTTGTTATGGAAACAGACGCCATCGTGGGGCAGGTGCTTGAGGCGCTCGAGAAGAGCGGTGCGGCGAAGAACACGCTGGTCATCTTTACCAGCGACAATGGCAATCCACGCCACGTTGGAGCGGCCCACCTGGAAAAGATGGGGCACTACCCCAGTGGGCCATTGCGTGGGTACAAGGCGGATGCCTGGGAAGGGGGGCATCGTGTACCTTTCATTGTTAGATGGCCCGGGGTGGTGAAAGCCAAAAGTACCTGTGATCAACTCGTGCACCAGGCCGACCTCCTTGCCACCTTTGCCGGAATTTTCGAAACCAAACTGCCTGCCAGTGCAGGGGAGGACAGTTTTAGCCTGATACCTTTGCTCAAGGGAGAAACCAGACCCATTCGTGAGCATGCGGTGAGTACCGGCCTTGACGGCACCCCGGCAGTGCGCATGGGCGAGTGGAAATACATCCCTGCCCGCTTCGGTGGCGGCTATAGTAAGATAGGCAACCCCTTACAACTCGTCCAGCTTTATGACCTGGCCGATGACCTTGGTGAAAGAAGGAATGTTGCGGTAAATAATCCCAAGCAGGTCGAGATGATGGAGGCTTTACTGGAGAAACTGATCGTTCAAGGTCGCAGCACTTCAGGTCCGAAACAAAAGAATGATGTCAAGGTTGTGCGATATCCGCGATAAGACAGTGCCTTTCGTTCTTAAAAACTATCTTCTGGAGATATGCATATCATTTATGCTTATGCGGATTTTATCAATATTACTTCCACTCCGTACGGCCGAGAAGCAACTCGTCGATCTGCAGGTGATGGTAGAGTTGGGTGCGGAAGAAGAAACCACGCGAACCTCGTTCGACGCCAAAGGCTCCTAGCATCGCTCACGCTTGAAGAACGAGAGGGAAGTAGTAGTAAAAATTTATTACATCAATTTTTTTAGCCAGGATCAAGGCCAATAATGAAAGAATACCGCCAGAATGCGCACGTACGATCGCTCGTGGTCTGGGCGGTGCTCTGCGTGGTGGTGGCGGTCATCCTCTTCGACCCTTCCGGCAAGTACCTCGAACGCGAATTGCGCTGGGTGGAGATTGTGGGTGGTGTGTTGCTCCTGATTGTCGGGCCGGTTGGATTGGCGGTCTATCTGATACGGGTGGAAACGCACTGGGTGAGTGTGGATTCTGAGCGAGGGATACTCGTGCGAGGCAAGCGCCTAATCCCCTGGGATGAGATCGTCCGGATTGATCGTCGTCGCCCAAGGCTGCGGTCGTCGACAGGTTCAGCGGAGATTCCTGAGTTCAAGTTCCCATTTGGTGAGGATGAAGAGGGCGAAGGAACGACTACGGGGTCGGGGAATTCCGGATGTGGGAATGGGTGTGTGCCGTCCGAGGCAGCCTTGCTCCTCTTGGCCATTATCATTATTCTCTTGGCTCTTCTGCTGGCAATCTGGCTCATATTTTTTGTGTTCATCCCACTGGTGATTGTGCCTGTGATTGAGGTCTTCTCGCCGTGGGGAAGTCGTGTCACGATTGTAAGGCGAAAATGGAAGCACAATCTCCTGTTGCTAAATCTTCGAGACCCCGATGGGTTCCTTGCCGAAATCGACTCCCGCGTGGCAATAAACCATATCAAAAAATGAAGGTAGATTTCATTTCTTCTTTTTCTTTTTCACGTTTACTTTATCCCACGGCATGGCCCCAACGCGTTTGGCCCAAGCCTCCCAATCATTTCTTAACTCTGTCGTCTTCTTGGGCATGGCACTGGCAAGGTTCTTGAGTTCACTGCGGTCCTTGCTCATGTCGTACAGTTCCCATGGGGAGTTATGCATGGCCACCAACTTGTAATCGCCCTTACGCACAGCACGGTTCCCTTCGTGTTCCCAAAAGAGCGTGCGTTCCCGCTGCTGGTCCTTGGTAAACAGGTTGAGTAAACTTTCGCCTTCCATGTCTTCGTTCTTCAGGCCCGCTGCAGCGAGGCAGGTGGGCGCAATATCGATGAGGTGACTGGGCGTATGGCGCAACTCGCCTTGAGCCTTCACGCCGGTTGGCCAATGGACGATCAGAGGTGTAGCCACGCCACCCTCGTGGGTGTAGCGCTTGTACATGCGGAAGGGAGCGTTGCTTAGATTGGCCCAACCGCGGCCGGAACTGGAGGACCAGCCGCCGCGCCGTGCCCATTCCTTATAATTATCCACGCGTGTCTCGGGGTGCTTGCCGCTCTTGGCGAAGAGGCCGCGCCAGTCATGCACGCC
>JAPKEI010000317.1 GCA_028872685.1 Verrucomicrobiota bacterium
AGCCGCTACAGCTCATCACCGTTTCCCGCCTCGCACCTAACAAACAAGTGGACCACGCCATCGCCGCGCTGTGGAGCTTGCTCGGTGAACATCAAGTGGAAGCAAAACTAAAAATCGTCGGCCAAGGCCAGGAAGAACCTGCGCTACGCAAAATGGCGGCTGAATTAAAGGTGGAAGAACACGTGGAATTTTGCGGCCCACTGCCCGAGCCCGAAAAAGACGCTGCTCTGCGTGACGCTCATTTTCTGCTGCACACCTCCCTGCGCGAAGGCTGGGGGCTTAACGTCATCGAAGCCAACGCCCTCGGCACGCCCGCTATCGTGTACCCCACGCCCGGTTTGGTGGAATCCACCCTGCACCGCCAAACTGGACTCGTGGCCGACGAGGAATCCCCCGTTGCGCTGGCCGCGATGATCGCCGGCGTGCAAAGCCACAACGGCGCGTATCAGGATTGGCGCATCGCCGCCCGCGACCGCGCCGCCACCTTTCACTGGGATCAAGTGCTCCCCGCCGCCTGCGACCAACTCGAAGCCTGGGCAAAGGGGGACGAATTGGACTGGGAGGATGAGGAGGAGGAATCCGACATCGATGAAGTTGACGACGAATGAGCGCCCATCTTTACAGCGGGTTCACGGGCAAAGTGCGATGGTTCGCCAAGCGCTTTGGCTGGAGTGAGATCTTCCTGCTGCCCCTGCGCAAACTCGCCTCGCCCTTTGTGCGCTCCTTCCTCCGCCGGCGGGATTTCGAATACCGCGGCGAAAAGCTTCAGTGCGTTTACGAAAACTACAACGTCACGTGGAGCAACGAGCGCTGCGCGGAAATCCCAATCGCCCAATGGCACCTCGTCCAAACCGATGGCCCCGTGCTCGAAGTCGGCAACGTGCTCGGCCATTACGGCCCGCACTCGCACACCGTCATCGACAAATTCGAAACTGCCCCGAACGTCATCAATGAAGACATCACCGAATGGCAAACCGACCAACGCTTCGCGCTTATCATTTCCATTTCCACTTTCGAGCACATCGGATTCGATGATGCCGGCGGCGATTCAAAAGAAAAAATTCGCGCCGCCATCGACGCCTGTTGCGCCTTGCTTGCGCCTGACGGACGCCTCGTCATCACCGTGCCGTTGGGCTACAATCCCGCCTTGGATGAACTGATCGCCAACGACACGCTCGGCGCAAATCAAGTGCATTTCCTCCTCCGCCAAGGCCGCCGCCAATGGCGCGAAGCCCCGCGCGACCAAGCCATTGGCACAAAATACGGTCACCCCTTTCCATACGCCAACGGCCTTTGGATTGCTGAGTTCAACGCCCCCTACGCTCCAAACTAATGCGTTTACTGCTGGT
Organism: Verrucomicrobiota bacterium; assembly: GCA_028872685.1. Classification (GTDB taxonomy): domain Bacteria; phylum Verrucomicrobiota; class Verrucomicrobiia; order Limisphaerales; family UBA1100; genus JACNJL01. The sequence goes on from JAPKEI010000317.1 coordinate 1,350, forward strand.
TTCATTTTTCTACGAGCATGACCACGGCGGCGCCGAGATGGTCGCGCGCGAGGCTGCCGCGTTGTTGCGGCGCTGCGCGGGGTGGGAGGTGGAGGTGCTGTGCCTCGCCGGTGGGCCAGACCGTGGTGAGCCCGGAATGCACCGCATCATCCCGCCTCGCTGGTGTTCGCAAAACGCGCAAACGTTTAAGCGTACGATTTTGTTTTTGCCAAACCGGATGCTTGATCGCTCGCTCTTTCGTGCCGCCCAAAGCGCCGGTGTGCGACCGGAAAATTACGACGCTATTTTCTGTCCGGATATGAACGCCCTTGTCCTCGCTCACGCCCTCGCCGAGGCCGCCGACAAACCGCTCTTCACTTGGTGCCAGGAAGTCGTCCCCAAACGGATGGACGCAGCCGCTACCCGTGCCACTCTCGCGCCCTTCATCAATGTGTGGCTGCACGGCCGCGATGGCCCGTTGAAAAAAGCCCTCGCCGCCAGCGCGCGAGTTGCTGGTGTTTCCGATTTCATTACTGACCGCTGCTGCGCCTTCGCTGGCGATGGGGAAACTGATGACAAATTCACTACGCTGTATCAGCCCGTGGAGGATTATTTTTTGCAACCGCCCGCGCGGCCCGTCGCCGCCGATGGGCCTGCGAAGGTTTTGTTTTACGGCCGCCTTTCCGCCGAGAAAGGCATCGACCTCCTCCTCGCCGCGTGGCGAAAAATCCAACCCAACGCTACCCTCTCCATCCTTGGGATGGACGGCCCGCTGCGCACCGAAGTGGAACGTGCCACGGGTGATGATATCCATCTGCTGCACCATGTCGCCCATGTGGACGTGCCGAAATTAATTTCCCAACACGATATCGTCGTCTGCCCCTCTCGCGTGGAAGAAAGCCTTTGCCGAACCGCACTGGAAGCCCGCCTCCTCGAACGCATCATCGTCGCCAGCCAATCTGGCGCCATCCCCGAAGTGGTGAACGACTACCCGCTGGGACACACCGCCAAAGTGCGAACAAACCACGACACCGCCATCGAAAACCTCATCGAAGCCCTGAGCATCGCGTTGACCCAACGCCGAACGTTGACCGATGGGGAGCGTGAATCAGAGAAAAGTTTCCGTAAAAAATTTCTCCCCGAATCGTTTGTGCACCAATTCCGTTTGCTGACGGAAATTTAACTCACCTTCTCCATCCAAAAACATGCACCTCTTGGCAACTCGCCCTTTTGCATTGACTCGGCGGTGATGGGGCATTTTTTTTGGACGGCCTCGGGATGGGTGTGCAGGAGGTGGTTCATCATCCAGCGGATTTGCCAGTGGCGGTTGTGGGTGAGGAAGGCTTCGAGGAGGTATTGTTCGTTCCAGAGCTTCACCTGCTCGACGATCAGCGGGGTTGGGTAATCCATCGGGGTGGCGATGTCGTGGATGTGTGCCCACACGCCCTTGGGCAGTCGCGGGAGGATTTGCAGGTACTCAGTGACCACATCGCCTTGAGGGCGGATGACATGCGAGGAATCGATGAACACCACATCGCGCGGCGCGAGCCCGGCAAAGACGTCGGGGCTCACGTCCTCCACGCGTTGGCGCAGGACGGTGACGCCGAGCTGTTCGAGCCACGGATTTTCGTAGGGCTCGATGCAGGTGTGTTCGCAACTGGGCGCGCCGTCTTTTTCGTTTTGGGCAAAGGCGAGTTGGGCGAGGCGCGTGCTCATGCCACAGCCGATTTCAATAAACCGCCGCGGCTTGAGGTGGCGCAGGAAATTATAAAGCATCTCCGCATCACCGCGCCCGTAGCCGGGATTATTGTAAAAGAACCCGTCTCTGCCTTCGCGCGGGATGGCGAGCAGTTCGTCGTTGAAATCGAAGGCGTCGAGTTGCGCGAGCATCGCGGCGTCATTCCACTCGATGCCCGGTAACGCGCGCGGTTCTTCCAGCGACCGCGTGAGGTGGGCGGGATT
>JAPKEI010000318.1 GCA_028872685.1 Verrucomicrobiota bacterium
CCTCAATGATCTTCGCAGATTCCTCCTTGGTTAAAGGCTTCTTATCCGCTGCCAATACGGATTGATTCATCACCAACGCACATATCAAGAGGGTTGTTTTCATGCCCGCGACTCCGCGACTCTACGCCGCACCGGGACGGGGTGTAAATGCTGTTGGGGACTGGAGAACAGGTGTGCGGGTTACTTGCTGGAGAGTGCCTTTTTAAAATTAGCGGCATGAAAGCGCATAATCTCCAATCCCTTTTTCTCATAAATCTTTGTGGCACTATGCGGAGCATCGGGAATAATAAGGTGATCAAAGGGGATCTTGAGTTGCTTCAAGTGCTCCATCCACTCGAGGTTGTTCTGGTAATTAAATCCCTTGCTACCCACATGAACCAAAATATTGAGTTTGGGCTTGGGGTTGCGTGCATATTTCCGGGCCAAGTCCCATGTATTGTAGCCCTCCGCAAAAATCAGCTTATCACTCTCGCGGCCTCCTTCCTCAGAGATCCTTTTCTCAGTCGCATGACCGCCCCCACCGGGCGCTGCTGAAACAAAAAGGTGCGGATGGCGAAACATGATGCGCGCAGTGCCGCGCCCACCCTGTGAGAAACCCTCCAGCCCCCGCCCTTCGCGCCCCGGGATGGTACGGTAGGTTGCATCCACGTGCGGGATCAGCTCCTTGATAAAGACATCCTCACCCATCTGGCCTTTCTTCCCCATATTGTAGTGACTCACCGGGCCTCCATTAACAAAAACATAAAGTGCCGGTGACACCTTGCCCGCTTTCATGGCCTCATGAATCCAAGGCACCAGTTTTATGCTCTTGATCTCGCTACCGGGCCTACCACCATGCAAATAGTAGACCACCGGAAACCGCTTTTTTTTGTTCGCCGCATACTGCGCCGGCAGATAAATGCAGTAACCCACCTCCACTCCCATCGAAGGGCTCCTGAAGGTGGCGTGCCGCACCTCCTTGGGCGCATTTGCAGGGAGCTTGTTGACCCACTTGAAGGGCGGCCGCACTTTCTTCTTATCCTTGGGCGCATCCTGCGCGGCCAACACGCCGGCCAAGATCAGGATTAATCCGGTTGCAAGTAGTCTCATAAAATCAATTCTCCACCTTTGCCTTCATGCCCCCACGCAGGGCACCGGCCTCTACCGAACCGTAGTTGTCGGCAAACAACGGGTCAAGCGGCCGGCTGTTGGGCATGGATAGCCAGATGCGCAGGATGTGCCGGCGACGGTCCGGCTCGGGCCAATCCTCAAACTCCGTCCGGCGATGCAGGTTCACCCAGTTGTTTACAAAAAAGAGGTCACCGGGTTCCTGACGAAAACTACAATGCAAATGCGGCTCATCAGCCAACGTCTCGACCAGATCCAACGCCTCCACCTGTTGAGCGGTTAAATCCGGTAAATCCGGATGGGCGTGGGCGCGGTTAATCAGTACCCGCAGCAGGTTTGCGGCAAAGTGGCCTTCACAAAATGAAAAAACCCGCTGCTGACACCACGGCTTGTCATTACCGCCATCAACGGTATGGCGCAGGTAATAGAAGGGCTCACACAACACCGCCAGCAAATCGGGTCGCTGCTTCAGGATCTCATTGTAGAGCGCCATGGAGCTAACAATCCGGTTTTCCCCGCCGCTCTTGGCCTGCCGATGGCAGCAGAAACCAATCACATCACAGCGATCGGTATGGTAACTTAGTTTACGGTTGGTATTGGGCCCGCGGGTGCGCGGGTCATCAGAGGCATAACCTTTATCTGCCACACTGAAGAGACGCTCACCCTCCGCACTTTGGGAGAGCGGTGTGCCCAAGTGCAAAGCCACCACCCAGAAAATACGCTCAAGCAATGCCTGATCCAAATCCGCCGGCAATCCCCGCAGCCAAGCCGCCCCGCAACCGTGCTCGAGATCATGACCGATTTGTTTAAGACGAGGGCCCAATAGGGGTAACTCAATACCAGCCGGCTCAATACTTTCAACCGGTTGCTGCAGTAGTCTTTCAGCGGCGGTTTGCAGTTCCTCAATTTCAACGCCGGTCAATAGAATCTGCCAATCAGTTCGCCCAACCAGTTCTTCCGCGCGCCAAAGTGAGGGATGCACCAAAAGCGACCTGGATTCACGTTCGACCATTTTAGTTCACCGTAAACTGTAGAATCCGTGCGGACGTGCCCTTACTCTTCGGATTTGATTTTTCGCTTAGGCGAAGGCGAGCGGTGTGTTGGCCCGCCTTAAGGTCGGCCGCGAACATGACCGTTCGTGGATAATGCAGGCCGCGACTGTAGTGGTGGTATAAATCCACCCGCTTCCATTGCCCACCATCAATACTCACTTCCAAAGTACCCGCATCGGGACCTGCCAGCACATAGGCACCCAGAGCCCGACCCTCGAATTTGAGAGTCGTCTCGTGGCCTGCTTTTGTCGCAGTTAAAAGTTTCATGCCGCCAAAAGGGTTACTGCGGAATCCACCCGGAATCTTTTTCCAATCAGGAGTCTCCCAGGTCCAGGACTGATTGGCACTGCCTGAGGGCAACAGAAAGCGACCCTTGAAATAACTGCCGACATCGACTGGCTTAATTGGCATTGCATGCGGAGAAGGCTCCTTGAGCATCGGTTTACCCCACGACGACGACAGCAATTGCGCGATCATTTCTGCAGCAATGGCGTTACCGGCAGGCTTGGGGTGCGTGCCGCCAAAGACTTTCCAGGTGAGTTTACCCGCATCAATCTGATCTGCCACCTCACGCGCCAAAAAGATAGTCGATACATTGTAAGCCTTGAGTACTTTTTCGTGGGCCGCCATTGATAAAGGTATCTTCCCTGCCCGCAACTGCTCGAGCATGCCCGGGTTCACAAAGTGGGTGACAACGATATCCATATTCGGCTGCGCCTTACGCGCCTGACGGATGATGCCCTCCAGCCCTCGCACACATTCACGTGAAGTATGACTGGCATCCTGATCATCGTTCACGGCAAACTCGATAAAGAAGAGATCGACGCGTCCCTTAGCCAAGACTTCTGATTCCAACCGAAAGGCACCGGTTGTTGAACAGGTAGAGGAGATACCGGCATTGACGAATTCAAACTTCGTTTTGGCAAACCGCTTCGTAAGCCAGCTGGCAACCATTGGTCGGTACCCATTCATCTGGGTGATGGAGCCACCCATGAACGCCACGCGCCCCGTTTTGTTTTTCTCAAACTGGAGCTGACTGTTGGCATAGCTACCGCGCACGATGATGTTGCGGTTTTGTTCGGCGGCAATAACGCAAAATGGCAACAAAAAGGCTGCGACAAATACAGA
>JAPKEI010000319.1 GCA_028872685.1 Verrucomicrobiota bacterium
GCTAAGCACGTTACCATTGTAAAAGGATTGGAGCATCCCCATTGCGTGAGTGCCGGCGGCCATAGTACCGCGGATTCATTCCTTACCGGCAGTAACCCCTCCGCAACGGTGAAAAGCCCGTCGTTTGACCAGATTGCAGCGATGACCCACGGACATAAAACGCGTTACCCGAGTCTTGTGCTTGGCAATGAAGGGGGGTTGGGCGGCGAAGGGAGGTCGAACACGCTTTCTTACAATCAATTCGGCCGCGGCATTCCTTCCTCGAACGACTTACGCGGGTTGTATGATGCGATGTTTAATTCCGACCCGGACTTACAGAAAAATCAGCACCGAAAATTGGCCAAGGATAAGCGCCGTGTCGACCGGGTTCTGGCATCTTACCACGAGATGAAACGCAAGCTCGGACGCGACGATTCGCAGAAGCTGGAGCACTACCTGCACGCATTGCGAGATGTGGAGAAAGAGATCGAGCGCATGGAGCGCTGGACGGCAACTGCCAAGCCAAAGGTGCCCACAGACGAGTTGGCGCTTAACGCCTCCGTGCAGGATCCGGCGGCTTTCATCCGCACGATGTACAACCTTATCTATCTGGCGTTCAAGACAGATTCAACCCGTTATGCGACCTACATGCTGCAGAGCATGAACAGCAGCAAGTGGGACAACGTTCCGATCGCTCTTGGGCTCGGTGTCACCCACCATCTGCTGGCCCACAACGCGGTACAAGGAGGTGGGCATCTGGTTAAACTTGGCAAGTACGACAAGTTCCAGGCAGACCTTCTGGCTGAGTTCATCACCAAGCTGGCGGACACCCCTGAGGGCGAAGGCACGATGCTCGATAACACGATCGTGCTCTACGGCAGCAGCAACAGCCAGACGCACGTCAACACCAACTATCCTATGATGTTGGTGGGAGGCGAAAAACTTGGCCTCAAACAGGGTGCGTTTCATGATTTTGGCAAGAAGACTCCGCCGCTGTCAAACCTCTACCTAACGCTGACAAACGCGTTGGGCGTTCCCGCCGGGAGATTTTCTGATAGCAGCGGACCTCTTCCACAAATCATGGCTTGAACTGCGGGTGAGATTCATTGCTCCAAGCCCTCAAGCAGTGGGTCAAGGAAACGGGGCCAAAGTAAAGGGTTTACCGATAGTTTGCACCCCACCATCCCCCTCCCGTGAAGCGACAGTAAATCAGGGCGGGAAAAGGAAATTCCTAGCAATTATAGCAAAACAATCCTGCCCGCTCCATCAACCTTGACCCTTTCAAGAAAGTGACCGTATGCGCCCAATTAACCCATTGCCGATGATCAGTTTCTTGCTATTGACGTTCGCCATGGCACGGTCCGCCTTTGCGGAGGACCCACAATCACTTCGTCCGAGCAGATCGTCGATCGCCATGGAAGTGTTTAGCAAGACTATCAAACCGTTTATGGACAAATAGTGTGTGTCATGCCACGGCAAGGAGACTCGGAAAGCCGTGATGAACGAACCGGATCTATACTCTCGGGAATGCGAGCCTTGTACCTAATTATTATAGGCCTATTGCTTGCTGGGTGTGATCATTCGGAGAGAGGGTCAGGCGTCGAGGAGGCGCACCAAATTCCGAAAAGCTCATCAGAAGAAAACGAGTGGGGAAAAGTGATCACGTCCAAGGCTGAATTTTATGCTGCGAACGATGTTTCGGAGTCCCAACTACGCCTCACGGAACAATGGCATGAAATCGCTACCAAGGCTTGGGGAAATTACGGGCCATTGGAATTCTGGATTGTGGGTAAAGATGAAAGAGCGGCGGCAGAGTTGGATGAGAACTATTGTGCCATACGAAAACAAAAAGATCCGACCATCAACCTCAGGCATTGCCTAAATAGAGGACACAATTTTGTTTCCTATGCCAAGGGTGGAAACGCCGGGTTGAATACAAGAAGAAATGAGAACGAAACATGGTCGGGGTTTATCATCACCATGTCGGCCAAGTTTCCTGGACCGGAAGAAGAAGATTATAAGTCTGTAGTGTTACATGAATATTTTCATGTCTATCAACATGCTCATATCCACAGCAGAAATAAATTTGAAAGGGAAAGTCTGAGCGGGAAAAACCCGTGGTGGGGAGAAGGTGGTGCTGAGTATATGGCGCAACTTCTCTATTCCAGGCAACCCGGGGTCCGACCAGGTTACCTGAGGGAGGTAATGGGTCGCAAACTCAACTCACTGAAGAACCTCAGGGACGGGGAGAACATAAAGGATATTCCTTATGGCCCGCGGGGCAGGATCGCCTATGACCTTGGAACATGGTTCATAGCATTTATTATAAGCAAAACAAGCGAGGAGACCTACAGGGTGAAGTTCTTCAAAGATCTCAACAGCAAGGGCTTTGAAGAGTCCTTCCTCAAGCATTTCGGGTCCTTGTCGGAAAATATCCTTCATGAATTTCATGACGTCTTCCTCAAGCTGACCATTGAGGATAAGATGAAAATTATACCAGTGAGCTTAACCAGATGAAACAGGTGAGAACATTGTTGTTCATATTCGCTACCATTTCCGCAGCCAATACCATAGTGGCTGAAGATAACTGGTAGTAATTTCGTGGACCAGAAGGGAATGGTCATGCCTAGTCAACTGAGCTCCCCTTAAAGTGGGATGAGAAGAAAAACGTTGTCTGGAATACTCCAATCCACCAAAGGGGCGGTCTCCCCCGGTGATCTGGAAGAACCCTATCTGGATGACTCCCGCGACAAAGGATGGAACCAAGATTTTGCGATCTGTGTGCACAAGGATTCCGGAAGAATTCATCCATGATATTCATGTTTTCGACGTGGAAGTCCCCATGTCGATTACCGCGGACAATACGTGGTTGCACCGCCGCCTACCCCGGCCCGTGAAGCTCCTGAAAATCAGGGCTGGAAAAGGAAAGTCTTCGCAGTGACGAATGTTCCAGCATCACGCTCAGGATGCTCCGCTGGCTCCTCGGCAAGGTCCCCTTCCCGCTCTGCGCGATCACCACCTGGACCTTCTTCAGCGAGTTCTCCAACACCACCCTTACCCACCAGTTCTGGAAAACCGCCGCCTTTTGGTATTTCACCACCGGCGGTTTCCTGATGACCGGTTGGTTCGCCAATGTCCTGATCCTCGTCGCCCTGATGTGCCCGGCATCGGACCACATGAGCTTCCGCTCCTTTATCAACGAGCGGGTCACCAACGTCGCCCACTCCTGGGACACCCTCGACTGGCTGCTCCAGCGGATAGGGTGATACACGTAGGCACTGCCGGATTGCGTGGTGGACAGGCGCCA
>JAPKEI010000320.1 GCA_028872685.1 Verrucomicrobiota bacterium
AAGCCTTCCTCGCCGAAGCCAAACAGGCACTGAAGATTTTCGACGTCAACCTCCGTATGGATCTGTTCACGGCGGAGATTCTTGGTGAAGGCTGTCGTGCCGCCGACCTCGTGAAGCTCAACGATGAAGAAATCGCCACCGTCGCCAATCAACTCGGTTTGCCCGAAGGCAACGCACGTGCTCACGCCGAAGCCCTTCGCGAAAAATACAACCTCGAAGCTGTAATTCTCACCCGCGGCAAACAAGGCACCACCGCCTTCACGGCCCAAGGCTGGCACGAAGGTGCGACCGCTAGTTTCGCCTCCGCCCCAAACGCCGATAGTGTGGGTGCCGGTGACGCCTGCACAGCCGCACTCCTCACCGCGCGCCTCTTGGGTCGCGATTGGCAGGCCACGCTGGATCTCGCCAATCGCCACGGAGCGTTTATTGCCAGCCAACCCGGTGCCACGCCGCTGTTGCCGGATGAAGTTTGGGCGTCTTATGGATTGGATTCTTGAAGATCGTTTAAGGGGTTTCAGAAAATGCCGTTTGCTTACATTAGTTGCCGAAGTGTGTTACTTTGTGTGACAAGAAATATGTCTCAATCTGAGGGAGAACCACGGAATAGATTGTTAACCTGATCCGAGAAATGCCGTCTGATACACATCCAGTAGAGAAGCCCTTGGTACGCATAGTATTTGGGTGGATCCTAGTGCCGCTAAGTATCGCAATGGCCTTGTGGATCGGGTGGCATTATTTTGCGGAGCGTTCGAGCATTGTGACAAATCTCGACATTTTGGGTACTGACGTTTCAGAGGAAGGGCTAAACGTCACCGCTTGGGGCCAGCTGTCCGCCGAAAAACAGTTCCTGTTGTTTGGAGATACAACACGCAAAACCCGCTCAGCTCAAGAGCGGGCCATCTGGGAAAAGTATCCCGAGAATAAGATCTATTATGCTAACTATTTGCGCATCCTGTTGGGCGATTATCAAAAAGAGGACTCAGGTATTTCATTTGATTACCTAGAAAAAGAAATCAGACGCGGTGAAGAATTGGATCCGGATAATGCCTTTTATAATTATATTCTGGCAGCGGTGCTTTTCAAACGGGGAGCCGAGTGGGAAAGCAAACTTAACAAGGACGAAGAATGGATCATCAAGGACAAAGTCTTGGTGGATTCGGCAATTGCCGAATTAAACAAGGCGGCAAACAAGCCTTTCTATCGCCGGTATTTATCTGAGTTCTTGAAAAGGCAGCTGGCCTTGTTTCCTGAGACCAGACGCTTGGAAGATCGCATTGCCAAAGTTGTTTATCTTGCCGGTATTCCATTAGGAGATCTCGGTTTAATTAAGGGTTTATTCAAGGCGATACCTTTCTATGTGGAGAGCAATGAACTGCCTGAAGCTGATGCGAGCCAACTGCTGGATGCCTGGCATGGATTCCTGAAAAAGGCCGTTCCAGATGCCTGGTCTTTGATCGATGTGTTGGTGTTGAACGCCATTGCAACCATGGCCGAGAAGAAAGTGGCCGATGTTTATGAGGCAATGGATAAGCCCGCTGCCGCCAAGGGAACTCGTCGTTTAGCCAAGCAACTGAGCGAACCAGTGGAGAGTTGGAAAGCTGCCAGAAAATCTAAAAAGAGTAATGACAAGGAGAGTCATTTGTTGAAATGGAAGGGCAGTATTTTGGCAAAGATGATGTTGCCTTCACTTGATGAGCCTATCACTGAAGAGATGCTGCGGCCGGGGAGGCAGACTGATCGCATCGTTTTCGAACAATTTAACCTCAGTTATATCCTATGCATTTTATTGGGGTCGATGATTGGCGCCTGGATCCTTCGCATGGTTTGCCAAAGGGCAAGCGACGGAGGCCCTACCCCTTTGCTTTTGCTGCCTCCGTGGAGGGTTGCACTGGGAATTCTCGGCTTCGGCATTCTCCTCCCCATAGTTCTCTATTTTTCTTACACGCGCTGGTCAGGTTTAAGCAGTTATGAGAATTCGATTGAGGACTTTATGTTCCTATTTCTCGAGGTTAATCTTTTGAATATGTCTATTCTTGCTGCATCGACCCTACTCGCAGCCACTTATATTAGAAAACGTTGTCAGGCACTCGGCATTACAATTCCTAAACCCGCCAACCCGTTATTGATTAAACTATTTTGGTGGGGGGTGGGGAGCCTCTGCCTCTGCTGTGCGGCAACAAAAAAACTGTTTGGAAACCAGGAAGGCCTTGAGACCGCTTTGCTTTTATTCGGTACAGGAATGGGCCTGATTTTATGTGGAGCCGGCTTAGCGGTTTTCGTCAAGGGGTGTAAATCACGCCGCACCCACGGTCTTTATTACGGAACATTGGCTCGATCCATCATGCCAGTCTACGCCTGCGCGGTTATTTTAATCGGAGGCATTTGTCTTCCTTGGCTTCAAAAAGAAGAAAGTGCCTTGCTCAAAAAAGACACTCTGTTCGCTCCTGATCCCCAAGGATTTACCGTTCTCGAAGGGAAACTCACCCGGCGGTTGCAAACCGGATTGGCCGACGCTTTAAAATCCGCGGGGGACAGGTAAGTGAAATATCTTTTCGCCCAAGCTAACGGTCTAGGATGACGAGTAAAACGACTGGCGAACGAGCATCCGCAAATACTGGTGGTATCCGGTAAAATTCAATAAATTGCGCTTGGTTGCTGGATAAATGATTGAGCATCGGGGATTGCGCGTCTATGATTTTGGCGTTCAGCACAAAGTTTAAATTATGATGAAAACGACAGGTTTGTTTTTCCTTTCCCTGATTCTCCCGGTCGCGAACGCGCAGGCGGCGGAGGTGTTGCCGGCGACGGTAGATTACAATCGCGACATCAAGCCCATCCTCTCCAACAACTGCTACGCGTGCCACGGACCGGATGCGAAACAGGTGAAGGGCGGTTTGCGACTGGATTCTTTCAAATCTGCGACAAGCGAACTCAAGTCGGGCGAGCGGGCGATTGTGCCAAAGGATTTGGTGGAGAGCGCGCTAGTGTATCGCATCACGGCAAAGGACGTGGACGAACGCATGCCGCCGGCGGATTCCATCAAGAAACTCACGGCGCGGCAAAAGGAGTTGCTTAAAAGATGGGTGGCACAGGGCGGCGAGTACGCGAAGCATTGGGCGTATGTGGCGCCAAAGAAAGCCGTTGCGCCGAAGGCGGTGCAGAGTGGGTTCACACAAAACAATATCGACCAGTTTGTGCTCGCGCAAATGAAGGCCAAAGGATTTACGCCCGCGAAGGCCGCGGACAAGCGGTCTTTGATTCGGCG
>JAPKEI010000016.1 GCA_028872685.1 Verrucomicrobiota bacterium
GTGTCGCGCCCTTCAAATGCATCGGAAGCAATAATTTCAATTTGTTTTTTGATATCTGCCTCTGAAATGCCTGCCTCCAACTCGACGGCTTTTTCACCTTCACAGGTTTGAACATAGTCACTAACACCCTCTTCAATAGCTACAGCGCGTTTGGGTGCCTTTCCCAGAGCAGTCAAGGCTGCAGCGTGATTCCAACGGGCTATAAAAAGTTGCGATTTTTTGTCTGCCGTGCGGGTTGAAGTCCACATAAGCTGCTCACCGTTGGGAGAGAAAACGGGTAGCCCATCAAAACCATCGGTGTGAGTAGCGCGGACCGGGACACGCTTTCCTTCGGTGTCGACCAAGTATACTTCAAAATTAGAAAAGCCAAGCTTGTTACTTGCAAACACTACGTATTCACCGCTGGGATGGTAATAGGGCGCCCACGACATTGCCTTAAAATCTGTGAGGCGCCGAATATCCGTGCCATCAATTTTCATTGTGAAGATATCTGCCGTGTCGCCCTTTTCGGTAAAGTGCCGCCAAATGATACGCTTGCCATCCGGAGAAAAAAACGGCCCACCATCATAGCCCTTCATTTCGGTGAGGCGTTTCTGCCCGCTCCCATCAGCGTTCATAATGTATATTTCACCAAAATAAGACGCATCCATCTTGAGACGGGCCTGCTCCTTCGCCGTGAGTTTGGCTTCGCCATAGGCGTCACGAATGGAGCAAAAGACAATTTTTTTTCCATCCGGTGAATAGGCACCTTCCGCGTCGTAGCCGTGAGCGGTGGTTAAACGCTTGGGTTCAGTGCCGTCGCGCTTGAAAGAAAAAATGTCCATTTGCTCATCGTAATCCCAGGAGTAACGGCGCGTCTTGCCGGAAGCACGAAAATCCAATTCCGCCTTTTGCTTAGATTTTACCTTGGGATCCACGTGCGAACTCGCGAAGAGCACTTCATCGCAGTTGGGGCGAAAGAACGCACACGTGGTTTTCCCGTGACCGGGTGACACACGAACAACGTCGCCGCTTTGCATATCCATCGTGTAGATTTGATAAAATGGATTATGTTTCTCACGTTCGCTTTGGAAAATGATGTGCTTGCCGTCGGGCGAGAAATAGCCCTCGCCACTGCGTCGCCCGTCAAGGGTAAGTTGGCGCACACGCGAGAGGAACTGCGCTTCGCCATTGGCTTCGTCCGCGGCGGGGAGGTTACCGCACACGAGAGTAAGAATTAGGAATATGTTTTTCATCGTATGAACACAGATGGACACAATGGGGAGGATTTTATTCAGCCTACCTCGAGTTTATTTTTTTTTGTTAATATTGATCCGGCCGATGTTGCCAAACAAATGGCCGCCGACTTTGCCATGTTTCCATGTGCCGGCATATTTGTCGCCATCAATGACCACATGCGCACTGAAGGTACCAAGACCGGGGATGGAAAGTTTATCCATCGAAATCACCGGCGTATCGCCAGCCCATTTGATAGGCAACGGCATCGGTAGTGTGATATCCGTCTTTCCATATTTTACTCGCGCCTGGAATAAAAACAAATCGCCCTTGCCGATTTTTTTGACACTGAGAATTGTGTATTCTTCTTTAGTGGGTACGCCAGCTTTGCCATCAATGGTAAATGCGCCGGTAAACTTTGTCCCACTGAGCTGTTTTTCCAACGCGGCAAACTTCGCCGCGTCATCGGCCCAACCCCATCCCGCGCTGATCACCAGCGCCAACATTGCTGCAAATGCTTTCATCCGCCCATCATCCGCCCCTCACGCCAAGGAGCAAGCGCAATCATTGTCACTTGGCAGAAATGTCAGCAACCGCTAGAATTCGGCCATGCAAATCAGAACTCTAATTTTCCTTAGTTGCATCATTGTTTTCAACAGTTTGTACGCTGAAAACTGGCCCCGGTTTCGCGGCCCTAACGGAAATGGGATTTCTAATGACACTATCCCAGTGGAATGGAAGGATTCGAATTTTCAGTGGAAAACCGCCCTGCCCGCCACGGGGCATGGATCGCCAGTCGTTTGGGGAGATAAAATTTTTCTGCTTTGCGCAGACCAAAAGAATGCTGCCCGCACGGTCGTCTGTGTGAGTGCCAAGGATGGCGCAATCCTCTGGAAGCACACGCATGCTGCCGACAAACACAAACACCATAAACAGAACAGCTTTGCCTCCAGCACACCGGCGGTGGATGGTGATCGGGTCTATTTCAGCTGGGGAACCACCGAACAGCTCACGATTGCGGCCTACACACTGGAGGGCACGAAAGCATGGGAAGCCAAGCTCGGCCCCGTGAAAGGCGGCCATGGTTTTGGCGCGTCACCCATCGTTCACGAAGGTCTCGTCATCATAAACAATGATCAGGATGGCGAAAGTTCGATCATCGCGTTGGATGCCCACACCGGTAATGTGAAATGGAATACACCGCGCCAAAGCAAACGCCTCACTTATTCCACACCAGTGCTCTATCGTGGCCAACTCATTTTCACGAACTGGACCCACGGCATCACCGGTATTGACCCCGCCAACGGGCGGGTGTTGTGGGAAAAACAAGTGTTTCCTCAAGACTCAAAAGAACGCGCCATCGGCTCGCCCATCGTAGCCGGTGATCTCGTCATTGGCTCCTGCGGTTTTGTCACCAAACTCAAACACATCGTCGCCCTACGACCCAAAGGCAATCAAATGGAAGAAGTGTGGCGTATTGAAAAAAGCGTGCCGCATATTCCCACGCCCCTGTTACTGGGAGAAAATATTTTTCTTTGGAACGACCTTGGCATTGTGACCTGTGCCAACGCCGCCACTGGCAAAGTTCACTGGAGCGAGCGCGCCGTTCGTAGTGGGAAATTTTTCGGAAGCCCTGTAGCTGCCGATGGAAAAATCTACTGCGCAGAGGCCCGCGGAAAAATTGTAGTGCTCCGTGGGGATGGCGAGTTTGAAAAGCTAGCCGAGAATGACCTCGGCGAACAATGCCACTCCACGCCTGCAATCGCCAATGGGGTGATGTACGTACGAACTTATCAAACCCTCTACTCGATCAGCAAATAACCATGCAAACTCGGCGCACATTCCTGAAAACTGTCCCCGCCTTCGCTGCGTTGCCCGCGTTGGCGGAGGATCCCAAGAAGCCACCGGCTAAAGACGAAGGCCTCACTTTGGGCTTTAGTTTATATGGCATGAAAACGCTTAAAACCGGTGATGCGCTGATGCGGCTCAATGCGATTGGGTATGATTCAGTGGAATTTTGCCTCAACCCAGGCTGGGATGCCGCGCCGGACAAACTCACCGCACAGCGGCGCCGCGCATTGCGGGCGTTGCTGGGCCATTTTGAGCTGACACTCACGGCCTTAATGGTGAATTGCAGCCTCGCAGGCGATCAAAAACCGCATCACGAAAAACTCAAACAAGCCGCGCAAGTGGCGCACGACCTCGCGCCCGATGCCCCGCCGCTCATTGAAACGGTGATGGGTAACGGTAAATGGGATGCGGTAAAAAATCAGTTTCGCGATCACCTTGGCGCCTGGGCGGAAATTGCCAAAAAATCCAAGACGCTACTTTGCGTAAAACCCCATCGCTTTGGCGCGTGTAACTTGCCCGAGCACGCTGTTTGGCTCGTCGAGCAAATCAAGAGCCCCTCACTTAAGCTCGCCTACGATTACAGCCACTTCGCCCATCGCGATTTGTCGCTGGAAAAAACTATTCAACTCATGATGCCACACACGCGCTTCATCCACGTGAAAGACACCGTGCTGCGCGATGGCAAGCCCCGCTTCGTGCTCCCCGGCGAAAGCGGCCAAATCGATTACCGCAAACTCCTCCGCCTTGCCCACAAGGCCGGCTATCGCGGCGATATCAACGTGGAGGTCAGCGGCCAGGTCTGGGGGCAACCGAATTACAACCCCATCACCGCTGCCCTAAAAAGCTACCGCCACTTGGCCCCAGCATTTGATCAGTAACTGAAAAAAACCTCCGCCTAAGTGACGGAGGTTTAAATTCATGGTGGAGCCGAACAGAATCGAACTGATGACCCCCTGCATGCCATGCAGGTGCTCTACCAACTGAGCTACGGCCCCACGAAGGCGCGGAGTATGGCGGACGCTTCAGGTAGGCGTCAAGCCCTACATCCCTAGCGTTTCACGGCCCTCATCACTAATCATGCTTTGGTTCCACGGTGGATCCCAAACGATTTCCACATCGGCGGAAGCAACGCCTTCAAGTGAGAGGATTTTGCTTTGTGCATCGGCAGCGATGGTCGGTCCCATACCACAACCCTGAGCGGTGAGAGTCATTTTCACTGTCACCTCCGTGCCCTCGTCACCCTCGTCCACGGCCGTATCGTACACGAGGCCGAGGTCGACGATATTGACAGGGATTTCCGGATCGTAACATTGCTTAAGCATTGCATGCACACTCTCGACAGTGACGGGGCCATCGGTGCTCGCAGTAGTAGCCACGTCGAGCCCAAGAGCGTCGGCATCCTGAGCGCCTATGCGAAAGAGTCCCATGCCCGCGCGCACGGTGTATGTGCCACCGAGGGTTTGGGTTATGTCCACTCCGGTGCCTTTGCCGAGCGTGATAGTGTCGCCACCGGGGATTTGCACCGCCTCGCAATCGCGAGTGAGTTCAACCGTTTCCATGTGTGGAGAATATCATAAACTTTGCGGTGGAGCAACATCAAGGAAGCTTCGCGACGCGGACATCATCCAACAGCACAAGGTGAGTAATTTTTACGAAATAATTTTCCGCACCACATTGCCGTGCACATCAGTAAGCCGAAAGTCCCGGCCCGCGTGACGGAAGGTTAGTCGTTCGTGATCCAACCCCATTAGATGCAAAACCGTCGCGTGCAAATCGTGCACTGTCATAATGTTTTCCACAGCTTTAAACCCAAACTCATCTGTGGCGCCATACGCCATCCCACCGCGCACTCCGCCGCCAGCCAACCACATGCTAAAGCCGTGGTGATTGTGATCGCGCCCATTAATCTTGCCCGCATTCGACCCCGCCTTTGGCAGTTCCACGGTGGGTGTGCGGCCGAACTCGCCTCCCCACATCACCAGAGTATCCTCCAGTAATCCACGCTGTTTTAAGTCCGTCAGCAATGCCCCAATAGCTTGATCGCATTGCTTGGCAAGACTTCGGTGATTGACCTCAAGGTCATCGTGGTTATCCCACGGTTGGCTGTTACCATGCCAAACCTGCACGTATCGCACGCCGCGTTCCACCAACCGCCGCGCAATAAGAATTTGCCGTGCCTGCGTGGAGTCGCCGTATAATTGGCGGACGTGTTTGGGTTCACGATTGATGTCAAATGCATCACTCGCTTCCATCTGCATTCGGTAAGCAAGCTCAAAAGAATGAATGCGCGCCTCCAACTGCGCTTCATTTTGGCGTTGCTGCGCGTGACGTTCATTCATGCGACGCAACAAATCCAACTGCCGCCGCTGCTGCTCTAGCGTGAGGCGCGGATTGCGAATATGTTGGATAAGATCCTCCACTTTTCGCTTCCGTGTATCAATATAAGTACCCTGATACGCGCCGGGCAAAAATGAACACTGCCAGTTTTGTGACTCCTGGATGGGATACCCGGGACACATCGCAATAAAACCTGGTAGATTTTGGTTTTCCGTACCCAATCCGTACGTAAGCCACGAACCCACGCTCGGCCGAGTGACGATGGATTCCCCGCAATTCATCAGCATCAGCGAAGGCTCGTGATTGGGCACTTCCGCCCGCAGACTGCGCAGCACACAAATATCATCCATGTGTTTGGCCGTGTGCGGGAAAATTTCACTCACGGGCAAACCGCTTTGTCCGTGCCGATTAAATTTGTACGGCGAAGGCAACGCCGCACCAGTGGTTCGCTCGGTCGGCAGATTGGGCGTCGGCAACATTTTACCCGCGTACTTTGCCAACGCCGGCTTGGGATCAAAAGTATCCACGTGCGACGGCCCACCGTTCATAAACAAATGAATAATCCGCTTGGCACGCGGCCGGAAGTGAGGAGCCTTTTGGGACAAGGGATTGTCTTGGGCCAGCACCCCACCCATACCCAGTGCGCCAAACCCCATTCCTGCGCGCGTCAGAAAATCACGCCGCGTATAGGCGAGGTGCTCCAGATTGAAAGGATGATGCCCCACGGGCTGATGGTCGCGCGGACGCGGAAAAAAGTCGAATCTTACTGCTGAATAAAGTAACTCAAGTTTTCTAACTCGATAGCCATGTTGACGTTGTTCACTGTAACCTCATCGGGTACCTGTAACACCGTGGGCGCAAAATTCATAATCCCCGTCACGCCTGCCTCCACGAGGCCATTGACCACCTCTTGCGCTTCCTCGGGAGGCACACAAAGGATCGCCATTCGTACGTGATTCTCAGCGATATAATGGCCCAGTTTTTCCATTGGAAAAACCGGCTGTGTCACCCGCTTGTCCCGCTGGCGATCGTGTTGCACGTCAAACGCCGCGAGAATCCCAAAACCTTCCTTTTCAAAACCGCGATACGACAACAATGCCGTCCCTAGATTGCCCACGCCCACCAGCACCACCGGCTGCAAATGATCCGTGCCCAGCAGATCAGCAATCATTTGAATAAGCTGCTCCACATCGTAGCCCAGTCCGCGCGTTCCAAATTGCCCGAAGTAAGCAAGATCCTTGCGCAACTGCGGCGACTTCACCCCTGCCGCCCCCGCCAACGCCTCGCTGCTAACAGTATGAATCCCATTGGCCAACAACCGCTGCAGACAACGCGTGTAAATCGACAACCGATACACTGTCTTGCGCGGAATCTCCGGACGCGCATTGCGCCCATTTTTTTTGACAGCCATAAGTCGTAAATCTCAACCAGAAGAAACACCATCATTCCCGCCGAAGACGTAAAGCGCAAGGCTAATGCCTAATCAACAAACCCGAATTCGTTCGACAACAACAGCACCTGTGCCAGCTGGCTGAAAGCTTCGTTTTGTTCCTTCTCGGAGCCGGCACTGAGAAACTTTAGCGCCTCGGAAATCTCCGCATCGGTGGGATTACGTTGAAAAACTTTTTGGTACAACACCTTTACCCGTGCCTGCCCCAATGGCGCCCGCTTGACGGCGAACTCGCGGAGCTTGTCCGACTGCGCGGTCAAAAAGGGACTGTTCATCAGGAACAACGCCTGTTGCGGCACGGTGTTCTCAAAGCGTTCCGGGCAATGGGCATCGGGATTGGCAAAATCAAAGGTGCGAAATAGCGCAGGTAAATTTTGGCGATCAATAAAACCATACAACGTCCGACGTGGCGTAGTGGGATGCTTGGCGATGTTCACGGGCCTGCCTCCTAGCGTAAGATCAAGCTGGCCACTCGCCCGCAAAATCCCATCACGCAGTGTTTCGAAGGCAAGCCGTTGCCGTTTCATTTTCCACAATAGCATATTGGCGGGATCGACGCGCAAATAGTCTGTGCGATCGCTGCTGACCTGTTGATAGGTGGCGGAAAGCAAAATGTGGCGATGCAGTTTTTTGATGGACCATCCCTCGGCGATAAATCGCACGACCAACCAATCAAGCAGCAACGGATGCGAGGGCGGCTGCGCACGTAGGCCAAAGTCGCTGGGAGTAGACACTAAACCACGACCAAAATGATGCGCCCACACGCGATTCACCAATACACGTGCGGTGAGCGGGTTTGTGGGGTCCGCAATCGCCATCGCTAATTCCAACCGGCCACTGCCTTGGGCAAAGGGTTTGCGATTGGGCGAAAGATGCTCAAGAAATTGCCGAGACACCTTCGCCCCACGATTGCCCCGGCTGCCCCGCACAAAAATATATGGCTCAACCACTCGCGGCTTGTTGAGCATCACGTGTGCGCGCGGCGGCGCACCCGGATGTGTGGCTGCGAGCTTGTCCAGATTGCTGCGCAAATTCTTCAACTTATCGCGTTGCCCAAACAATAAACTGTTTCGATCTCCCTCTCCTAGCGACTCCGGAACATTGGCCGGCGTGCCTTTCGCATGAAGCACCCTCCGAATGGCCTCCCAGTTGGCATCGGCCAACGCAGTAGCATTTTGATTATTTTTACGCAACGCATTCCACTGGCGCTCCACTTCCGTAAATAAGTCGCCATAAACCTTTATCTGACCCTTACGGTCCGCCGCACGTTTGACTAGTGGATTCCCCTCCCCTTCCAAGCCATGCCACGCGAGAAACACAGGATGTTCCTCCACTTTCCACTTCACCAACGCGCGCTGCCAATTGAGCGCCGAAACAATATTGAGTTTTCGTTGAATGAGTAATTGCACTGCGGCTTCCTTGTTGATATTTCCAAATTCAACATCGTGAACCACCTCAAGATATTCGCCCGCGCGCCGTCGCAATTTCGCCCGCCCCTCGGCGTACGTGTCTTGAACGAGCTTATCAACCGTAGCTTGTTGGCGTTGCTTTTCTTTTAAGTAA
Organism: Verrucomicrobiota bacterium; assembly: GCA_028872685.1. Lineage (GTDB taxonomy): Bacteria > Verrucomicrobiota > Verrucomicrobiia > Limisphaerales > UBA1100 > JACNJL01. The sequence continues at coordinate 8,417 of JAPKEI010000016.1, forward strand.
GCAGCGTGTTTTGGTGGTAATGAACCCTTGCCGAGCAACGGCAACTTTTTCGGCTCGTGACTGCTAGCGAACACGCCGTACATTGAATAATAATCCGCGGTGGGAATGGGATCATATTTATGATCGTGACAACGCGCGCACGTGACGGTGAGTGCCATGAACCCGCGCGTCACCACGTCGATGCGGTCATCAATGATATCATCCTGGCGATTTAGAAAACGACGACCCAAAGTGAGGTACCCCATCGCTGCCAACGGACGTTTATCTTCGCCAAGCTCAAGGCGGTCGGCGGCGATCTGTTCGATGATGAAACGATTGTATGGAAGGTCTTCATTAAACGCCCGCACAACATAATCACGGTAAGTGTACGAATACGGATAAAGCCGATTCACACCCACGCCCACATAGCCTTTGTTGTCCGCATAGCGTGCCACATCAAGCCAATGCCTTGCCCAACGTTCGCCATAATACGGCGAGGCCAAAAGACGATCGATGAGCTCGGGCCACGCGTCGGGGGAATCATCCGCGACAAAAGCTTGCACCTCCACAAAAGTAGGCGCCAAGCCGATCAGATCAAAATAAGCGCGCCGAATTAATGTGCGGCGATCCGCTCGCGGGGAAGGCGTCCAGCCGCGCGCTTCCAATCGCGCCAACACAAAATGATCCACCGGCGTGCGCGCCCATTTTAGGTGTTTTACTTTGGGCGGCACAGTTTGTTTCACCGGCTGAAAAGCCCAGTGGTTTGCCACCTGCTCTAATGTCGACAAGGGCGGTGTGGTGGCACTCCGTGCCATGCCCGTTACAAAAAATAAAACTGAAAGAGCACGAATCATTTCGTTGGCTTTTGTTCGGCAATCCATTCGGCGAGCAATTGAATCCATTTTGGATCGGAGGTGGTGGCGCCAATCGGCGGCATACGACCCGGGCCGGGGCGAATGATGCGTTGGAGCATCACCGAGTGTGCGGGATCGCCCGGCGCGATGATGCGTGCTTTTTTCCCCAAACCAAACCGCGCGTGCACTGGCTCCGCACCCAGCGTTTTAGTGGCATCGAGCTTCAGGTGATAACTCAGAATCATTTGCGAATTGCCGCCACCGGCATTCACGTGGCACGTCGCGCAGTTCACCTGCCAATATGTCCGCACGCGCGCGGTGCGATCGGCTTTGGGGTTGTACGGATTTGTGAAACGGTTACTAGCCGACTTGCCGCCAGCGTTATATTTTTCTGGGCGGGCATCACTCACCAGCCCCAATTGGCTGAGCATCTGAATTTGATTGGCCTTCACCTCGCCGTAATTGTGAGTGCGATTGAGCTGCAACTCCGTGAGGCTCAGCACATATCCAGCCGCGCGACCGTGGCACATCATGCATTCGGCTCGGCTCGGAATGCGCCACGGCTTGCCATTGGCTAACACACGATCAGCACCTTCGCGATCAACCAGCGTGGCGTCAGTTTGCGCCTTGTTCCATTCGTAACTGTAGCCGAGCCATTCGTTATGTTGCTTGAGCAGCACGCGCGTCTCAATACGTTTGCCATCACGCGAAAGCGTTTGCATCAGCGCGGTGCCATCAGGCCCTTGCCATCCACGATTGCCACTGAAACGCAGTTGTCCTTTTCCCGGAAGTGCAAAATGATGCGTGGCTGTCGCGCCATCGGTCCAGTGCGGCACGTTAATGGAATAGCCCATCACGCCCGGCGCAGTTTCGTGTTCGGCGGTGTTTGCAAACAAACCCGTACCACTGAGCCGGCGCGGGAATTTTCCTGGCGTGCCAATAGCGGGGTTGGGTTTTAGCCGATGGAAACCGGAGTGATCATCAATGACGAGTAAATTGCCGCGTGTATCGGTGGCGAAACCGGTGATGCCGAAAACCGTGTCGGCGATTTCCGCATGCCACGTGACTTTTTTACCATCGTGTTTGCCGGCCCAGATTTTTCCGGTGGAATAATCGCCGTATATATAAGCGCCCGCAAGCTTCGGCAATTTATCACCATAATAAACAATGCCACCGGTGAGTGAGCGGGACTCCCGATGATGATGCTCAAAAGTAGGCTTGGTGAGCTTGCCGGGGCCGAGCTTGCGCTCAAGGTAAAACGGATGACTACCCTCATACAAACTCCAGCCATAATTCGCGCCGCGCTCCACGCGCTTCACGCTCTCCCAAAGATCCTGTCCGTTTTCGCCCACCCAAATTGCACCCGTCAGCTCATCGCACGTGAGCCGCCACGGATTGCGAAAACCCAACGCCCAAGTTTCCGGCGCGGCATTGGGTGTTTTTAGAAATGGATTATCCGGCGGTATGCCGTACGGGCGCGCACCGGTGGGTTTGTCCACATCAATGCGCAACACCTTAGCCTGCAACAAATCGATACGCTGGCCAGTCAGGTTATCGTCCGAATCGGTGCTGCCATCGCCTGTGGTTAGGTAAAGCATCCCGTCTTTGCCAAAAATGACGCCCCCGCCATCATGCCCGTTGGAGTTCCATTGGATGATTACCTTGCGCGAAGCGGGATCAACACGATGCGTTTTGCGATTCATGGTCCAGCGAGACACAAGGCAATTCTTAGACTTGCTCCCCTCGCCGCGTCGCGGGCCGTTGGTGTGCAAAAACACAAACCCGTTCTGCTCGAATTTTGGATGGAAACAAAAACCGTAAATTAACCGATTCGTGAGCGACAAACTCTCAAACTGTTTGGCCACCTTCGGAGTGTCGCGAAACACCCATAATTTTGAAATGGAATCCTTCTCCTCACGATGATCCGCGTACACAAGAAACTCCTCTGAGCCCGGAAGACGCTTCATCTCCAACGGCTTTTCCACCGGAAGATTCGGCCAAACCCTTTCCGCAATGTACGGCAAAGGCGGTTCTGGAGTGCCGACCAATTTACTCCCCTCCCATTTCAATTGTTGCATCAAGTTCGTCTGCTTCGCACCGGCGAACTGACAAGCAAGCAATAAGAGCAACACAAAGCGCATTAGGGAATTCAGACGCCGTGCCATAAATCTGTCAAACCCGAAAATGCTATGCCTCCTCCAATAACCGCAACACCGCCTTGGCCGCACGCGGGGCGGCGCCTTTTTGGCCCAAAGTTTCGGCGATTTGGTTGAGGTCGGCGCGGAGGGTTTTACGACGACTGGTGTTATCAAGAAAACGACTAGCTTCGCGAGCAAGGTTTTGCGGGGTGGCAGCGCGTTGAATGAATTCGGGAAACACCTCGCGCTCAGCCAATACGTTTGGCATGGCGATGTGTTTAATTTTCACAAACAAGCGGCCGAGCAGATAAGTTATCCAAGAAGTTTTATACAGCACCACGGTAGGCACACGAAACCATGCGCACTCGAGTGTGACGGTGCCTGAGGAGGCAATCGCCACGTCGGCCTCCGCGAGAGCTTCGTGCAGACCACCGATGCGTAGATCCCAATCGGCCACGGCAGGGGTGATGAGGCGCGCTTGCGCAGCGAGGGATTCATTGGGGAACACGATCATTGGCTCGACGCTTAACTTGCGCGCGGCCGCGGCCATCGTGGGGAGGTGTCGGCTGATTTCCTTGGCGCGGCTACCGGGGAGAAGCAACAGACGCGGTGGATCGTGCAGTTCATGTGGCTCGCGAAATTCCAAATCCGGACAGCGGTCGCACAACGGATGACCGACAAACTCGACTGGCAAACCGGGCGCGCGCTTGGCGTACCATTCTTTCTCAAACGGAAAAATGCTGAGCAGCAAATCGACGTCGCGGGCGATTTGATGCACACGCGAAGAGTGCCACGCCCACAGTTGCGGGCTAATGTAATAAATAATACGCGGCCGCCAATCGGTGCCGGCGGCTCGCTGGCGCAGGGCGCGAACGAAGCGAAGGTTGAAGCCGGGGTTGTCGATGCAAATGATGGCTTCAGGTTTGCGCTCAAAGGCAAGGTCCAGGAGTTGATCGAAAAATCCTTTGAATTTTCCGTAATTTGAAATGGCCTCCCAAATACCGACTACGGCGTGCTCGGTAAGATCCAGATCGAGATCCACACCGGCGGCTTTCATCTTGGGACCGCCCGCGCCGAAAGCTTCCACTTCGCCCCCTTCTGCACGGAGCGCATCGAGCAACTCGGCAGCCAGCGTGTCGCCGCTAGTTTCGCCGGCCATAAACATAATGCGGCGGACGCTCATTTAGTTTCGAGTTCCTGAATTTGCCGCGTGATTTCCAACGCCACATCCAGCGCTTGTTTGGCAGATTCGCCGCTGACCTTAGGCGTTTGCTGGTCGCGTACGCATTGGGCAAAGTGCCGCAGTTCCTGCAACAACGGGTCATCTTTCTCGATGGGCACCGGCTCGCGCACGATGCGTTTGCCGCCAAACTCGCTCACGATCGCGGTATCATTGGCGTGCAAAAGTTTTTTCCACAAACTGGATTCCTCTTCACCATCGCGCGCAATGCGGTAAATGTAACCCTCTTGTTTTTGGTAATCGAGCGACACGTAACTTGTTGTTTCACCGCCGCTGAACACGCGGATTTTTCGCATGCTTTCCGGGCTCACGCGACTGGCGGTAAGATTGGCCACGCATCCGTTTTCGAACTTCAGCCGCGCATTGGCGATGTCCTCCGATTCGCTGAGCACCGCCACCCCAACACCATCGACCGATTGCAACGGCGAATCGACAAAGGCCAACACGATGTCCAAATCGTGAATCATCAAATCCAGAACCACGCCGACATCGAGGCTGCGTTTGGGGTATGGCGACAGGCGATGGGTTTCGATAAAGCGCGGCGCGCGGGCGACGCTCTGCAGATAATCGAAAACGGGATTGAAACGCTCAATGTGACCGACCTGCAGCACGCATTTATTTTCGCGCGCGAGCCGAACCAACTCGGCAGCTTGCACGGTGGTATCGGTCATTGGTTTTTCCACGAGCACGTGACGACCCGCACGCAGAAGTTGGCTGGCCAAATCAAAATGCGTGATCGTAGGCGTGACGATGTTCACCGCATCGGCCACAGTGATGGCGTCTTCCACGGAATCAAGCACCGGCACACCGTATTGCGCGGCGATGGTTTTAGCGCGAGCGGGGTCGGCATCAAACAGTCCCACGAAATCCACCACGCCCAAGCGTGCGAGACCGGCATAATGTTTAGCGTGATGTTGCCCCAGCGAGCCCACGCCAAGCACCGCCACTTTTAATACATCCGACACACAGGGAGGTTCTCGGTTCTCGGTTCTCGATTCAAGGTTAACCTTGAATCACGCCCTTTAAAACCGGACTCTCCGCCCGTGGATTCAGCCAAAACCAGCGACCCAATGCGAATCACTGTGCTCGGCGCAGGCGCGTGGGGCACCACGCTGGCGAAGATTGCCCACGAGGCCGGACACGAACTCACCCTCTGGGGCCATCCCGAACGCCTCGCGGGGATTGCTTACAAAAAGGAAAATACCGAATACCTCCCCGGCATCACCTTGCCCGATTCTTGGCGGCTGGAAGCGGATTGGGAAACCGCGCTCGTCGATGCGGAGGCGGTGATTGTTGCCGTGCCTTCGGCGTCCTTCCGCGCGGTGGCCACCGGGCTCGATGGGTTTGATGGCATTGCGGTGACCGTCACCAAAGGCATCGAGGGCACCACCGGCCTCACGATGGGCGGCATCCTCAACGAAACCGCGCCGGAGGCCCATGTCGTCGCGTTGTCCGGCCCATCCTTGGCGGCGGAAGTGGCGCGCAATATTCCCACAGCATTGGTCGCCGCCAGCGAAGACGAAACCGCAGCCGTCGCTGTGCAAGAATGGCTGCACCGTCCCACCCTACGAGTTTACACCAGTGCCGATGTGTTGGGAGTCGAGTTGGGCGGCGCATTAAAAAATGTGATGGCCATCGCTGCAGGCGCGTGCGACGGCCTCCAACTCGGCGATAACGCCAAGGCCGCGCTCATCACACGCGGCCTGCGCGAGATGCGGCGGCTCGGCACGGCGGCGGGCGCGCAGCCCAATACCTTCAATGGCCTCAGCGGCATGGGCGATCTCACGGTCACCTGTTTCTCCAAACAAAGCCGCAACCGCACACTCGGTGAACGCATCGCCAAAGGCGAACCCGTGGAGGAAGTGCTCGCGTCTGCCACGGCGGAAGGACATCCCACAGCTAAATCCGCCCGAGCACTCGCGCAAACACTTGAAGTAGAAACGCCGATCATCGAACAAGTCCACGCGATGCTGTACGAAGGCAAAGGCCCGAACGAGGCGTTGAAGGAGTTGATGATGCGCGAACGACGCGGCGAGGACTAGTCGCTTTCAAAAACCAAAGCCAGCAGTTCATCGTAACCCGTCACCGCAGGAAACTGCGGGAATTCTTCAATCACATTTTCCGGTGCGCGAAACAACACCCCCTTGTCAGCCTCGGCAAGCATCGTCGTGTCGTTATAGGAATCACCGGCGGCAATGACATGGTAGTTGAGCGATTTGAAAGCTGCGACGCTACAGCGTTTTTGATCGGGCTGGCGAAGATGATAATTCACAATCACATCATCCTGCACTTCGAGGTGGTGGCAAAAGAGCGTGGGCCAATCGAGCTGACGCATCAATGGCGTGGCGAATTGCAAAAATGTATCGGAGAGAATGATTACTTGCGTGCGCACTCGGAGCTCATCGATGAACGCCTTGGCGCCTTCGAGGGGCGCAAGCGTGTCGATGACAGATTGGATGTCGCTGAGCTTGAGATTGTTTGCCGCCAACAGATCAAGGCGATAGCTCATCAGAACATCGTAATCCGGCTCGTCACGCGTGGTGCGGCGCAGGGCGTCGATGCCGGTTTTCTCAGCAACTGCAACCCAGATTTCCGGCACCAAAACGCCTTCGAGATCCAACGTGACAATTGTTTGTTTCACGCGCGAGTTGATAACGAGCACGGCCGCTGGCGGCGAGGAAAAATTGCGCAAGCCTGCTGACCTGCGCAGTATTCGCATCTAAATTAGCTTAATTTTCTTCCTGTTTTCAGGGTTTGGGTTGCCGGCTTTTTCGTCGGTGGACAAAACACAACTGCTCGGACTTGGGCTTCACGCAAAGAAAAAGGCCGGCGGTTGCCCGCCGGCCTAGGGATTTGGTTGATTGTTTAGGCGAGTGCTTTTTTGGTGGTCTTGATAATCACCGCAGCGATTTTGTAGGGATCGCCGTTGGAAGCGGGGCGACGATCTTCAAGCCGGCCTTTCCAACCGTCTTGCACAGTGGCCACCGGAACGCGGATGGATGCACCGCGATCGGAGACGCCGTAGCTAAATTTATCGATCGCCTGCGTTTCGTGCAGGCCGGTGAGGCGATGGTCGTTATCCGCACCGTATACGGCGATGTGTTCCTCAATGTTTTTGGCGAACTCTTCACAGATTTTAGTGTGAATTTCTTCGCCGCCCGGGTCGCGCATTTCACCGCAGGAAAAGTTGGCGTGCATGCCCGAGCCATTCCAATCGCCTTGGACAGGCTTGGGATGCCAGTCGATGGCGACACCGTATTTTTCACCGGTGCGCTCGAGGAGGTAACGGGCCATCCAAATTTGGTCGCCGCAATCGGCCGCGCCTTTGGCGAAGATTTGAAACTCCCATTGCCCCATCATCACTTCGGCGTTGATGCCTTCGACGTTGAGGCCGGCTTCGAGGCAAAGGTGCAAGTGTTCGTCCACGATATCGCGGCCGACGGTGTTGCGTGCGCCCACAGAGGTGTAGAACGGGCCTTGCGGACCGGGGAATCCATTTTTAGGAAAGCCGATGGGGAGGTTGGTGTCGGTATCAATCAGGGTATATTCCTGTTCGAGGCCGAACCAAAAATCTTCGCTGTCGTTATCAATCGTGGCGCGTCCGTTGGATTCGTGCGGAGTGGCGTCGGCATTGAGCACTTCGCACATCACCAGCCAGCCATTACCGCCAAAGCGATCGGGGTCCGGATAAACGGCCACGGGTTTCAGCAGGCAATCCGAATCGTTGCCTTCGGC
>JAPKEI010000017.1 GCA_028872685.1 Verrucomicrobiota bacterium
CGCACCACCAGCTTCGCGCCGTTTTTGATTTCGTTATTATGCCGCTCGAAGCGGTACACCATCGTGTCCTGCCCGTCATCGAGCCACTCAATGATGTCAATGAATTGTCCAGATAACCATCCCATGATAAATGCCTTTCCGTTAGAGTTGCTGTGTTTGTGTGGAAAGTATCGCCTAATCCGACAGGATGCGCAACCCTGATATGCCTCCCATTGAGACTGGCAGACTTATCATCGATTTTATCGATTTCCACTCTTAGGCTTCTTGCGGTAGAGTCCGGCCCACGGATGAATATTTGGGCGAACCGATTGTTTTTGAAACTGATGCGTTGCGGGCTGCGGGTGTGGTTTCGTTTTCGCGCGATCAACGAGGAGGCCACGCGTGGCGAGGGGCCGTTGCTGCTGATCCCGAATCATCTTTCGTGGATTGATTGGTTGTTCGTGGGGCTTTGCCTGGATCCGGATTGGAAGTTTGCCGCATCGGAAATGCCCGCGCGCACCAGCAAACTCCACGCGTGGATTCTCGGCAATCCGCGCATCATTCTGATTGGCGCCGATCCGGTGGCGTCGTTGAAAGAAATGACGTCGCATCTCGAGGCGGGCGGAAAGTTGCTGCTCTTTGCCGAAGGGCGAATGAGCCGCACGGGGAGTTTGCAGCGGCTCTTTGATGGCACGGGGTTTCTCGTCCAAAAAACAAATGCGAAGGTGATCACTTGTTATTTGCGCGGCGCGGCGCGGGTGTTGGCGAGCCCGCACGGAGGTTGGACGAAGTGGTTCCCGAAAGTGACGGCCCATTTCAGTGACCCCATCGAGCCGCCGCAATATGAGGGTAAACCGGCAGTGCAACGGGCGAAGCTCAACCAATGGCTGCGCGATCGGATGGTGAATCAGCAGTTTGAAACGGAGATGGAGCACGGCCCGAAAACGATCATCACCGCGCTGGCCGCGTTGGCTAAACAAATCCCGCATCAGGTGGCGCTGGAGGATGCGACGTTTCAAACGCTGACCTATCGGCGGCTGCTTATTGGCACGGATTTGCTGGCCGCGCAGTGGGAGCGGTTACTGGACAAACGCGCCGAACGTGTGGGGGTGCTGCTGCCGAACGTGAACGGCAAAGTGGCCACGCTCGCCAGTTTGTGGGCGTGCGGCAAAGTGCCAGCGGTTTTGAATTACACCGCCGGTGCGGCCACGATGCTGCAATGCACGGAGTTGGCGGGCATCAAACAAATCATCACGTCGAAAACGTTTTTGGAAAAGGCGAAGCTAGAAGCGGAGCCGTTTGAGGCGGCGGGGGTGGAGTTGATCTATCTGGAGGACGTGCGCGAAAACATTTCCGGCCTCAGTAAAATTTTCACGCTGCTGAATCACAAACTCAACCCGCTCGCGGGACATTACACGCCGTTCACCGACACGGCAGTGGTCCTCTTCACCAGCGGCTCCGAGGGCGTACCTAAGGGCGTGGAGCTGACCCATCACAATCTGCTCGCCAACGCGCGCCAATGCGCCTCGGTGATTGACCTCAAAGAATCCGACCGCTTTTTTACCTGCCTGCCGCTCTTCCACAGCTTTGGGCTCACGGCGGGCTTGTTGCTGCCGCTGTTGCGCGGCAATTTTGTTTATCTGTTTCCATCGCCGCTGATGTACCGGCAAATTCCTGCTGTGTTTTATGATCGCGGTTGCACGGTGATGCTTGCAACGAACACTTTTCTTAACGGCTATGCACGTTTCGGCCAAGCTGCTGATTTCGCCGAGCTACGTTATGTGATTTGTGGGGCCGAAAAAATTCAAGAAGCCACGCGTGACGTGTGGGCGCGGAAGTTCGGCGTGAGCCTAATGGAAGGCTACGGCGCCACCGAAACCGGTCCCGTGCTCAGTACCAGCACCATCCTCGAAAGCCGCGAGGGCGCGGTGGGTCGGCTGTTCCCCGGCGTCGACTATCGGCTGGAGAAAGTCGACGGCGTGGACGAAGGCGGCAAATTGTTGGTCAAAGGCCCGAACATTATGAAGGGCTACCTCAACCCCGAGCCCAACGCGGAATTTCAAAAACTCGATGGTTGGTACGACACCGGCGACATCGTCACCGTGGACGAGGACCGCTACATCACCATCAAAGGCCGCGCCAAGCGCTTTGCGAAAATCAGTGGCGAAATGGTCAGCCTCACCGCCGTGGAAAATGCCTTGGCCGGAGCGTTCCCGCAACACGGAGAAGACTGCGCCATCGCCGTCGTGGCCCGACCCGATGCGGACAAAGGCGAGCAGCTCATCGCCGCCACCAATAAATCCGCGCTCGAGTTGGGCGAAATTCGCGAAGCCATCACCGCCGCTGGTTTGCCCAACCTCGCCGCTCCGCGCGAAATCAAAGTGCTCGAAGAAATTCCGTTGCTCGGTTCCGGCAAAACGAATTATCCGGAATTGAACAAATTGGTTCAGAGCTAGGTAGGGCGGTTTCTCTGAAACCGCACCCTATCATTATTCCTCAAGTTTCTCAAAACTCTCTTCGATGAAGGTGGTGTTTTGGATTCGCGCGAGCTTGGCGTAGAGGCCGTTTTGTTCCAGCAAGGTTTCGTGTGTGCCGCGTTCGATTATTTCGCCGTTCTTTAGAACCAAGATTTGGTTGGCTTTGCGAATCGTACTCAATCGGTGAGCGATTACAAAACTGGTACGGCCTTCCATTAGGTGTTCGAGGGCTTCTTGAATCAATCGTTCGGTGGCGGTATCCACGCTCGCCGTTGCTTCGTCGAGGATGAGCAGCGGAGCATCGGCCAATAACGCGCGCGCGACGCTGACGCGTTGTTTTTCGCCGACGCTGAGCTTCACGCCGCGTTCGCCCACGCGGGCGTCGTAGCCTTCGGGCAGTGCGGTGATGAATTCGTGGCAATTGGCGGCTTTGGCGGCGGCGATGAGTTCGTCCTCGATGGCATCGAGTTTGCCGTATTGGATGTTCTCGCGGATGGTGCCGTTGAAGAGAAACGGTTCCTGACTGACAATGGCGATGTGTTGACGCAAGGACGCCAGCGAAGTGTCGCCCACGCTTTGGCCGTCGATGGTCACGTGGCCGGAACTAATTTCGTAAAATGCTGGCAACAAATTCACGAGCGTGCTTTTGCCTGCGCCGGTGGGGCCGACGAGTGCGATCATTTCCCCGGGCTTGGCGTGCAGCGAAATGTTTTTCAAAATGGGCCGGGAGGGCTCGTATTCAAAACCGACGTCCTTATAAATCACTTCGCCCTTCACCGGCTCGGGTAGTTCGGTTTTGCGCGCTTCGTCGCGTTCGATGTCGTGGTCGAGAATGTCGAACACTCGCTCGCCGGCCGCGCGTGCGCTTTGGAGCATTTGGTTTAGCCCGTGCAAGCGCGCCACCGGTTCATAAAACAGCATTAAGTAAAACAGAAATCCGACCAATTCGCCTGTGGTCATATTGTCCGCCATCACTTCCTGTCCGCCAAACCACAGCACCAGCACGATGCCGAGTGCTGCAAAAAAATTCATTGCGGGATTGTAATTCGCCCAAGCGCGCATAATGCCTAGGTTGCCTTTGCGCAGCGCATTGGCGCGGTCGGCGAAGCGCGCGTCCTCGTGGTCCTGTCGCCCGTACGCCTTGATTTGTCGGATGCCCTGCAGATCATCCATCAAAAGCGCGTTCATCGCGCTGGCGGCTTCGCGTTGGCGGCGGTAGCGGCGATGCGCGGTGAGTGTGTACCACAACGCGCCCGCGGCCAGCAGCGGTAGCGGCGAGAGAGCGACGGCGGCCAGAAATGGATTGGTATAAAATAAAATGCCACTGATGCCACCGATGCAAAGGATAGCGACGGTACCTTGTTCGGTGCCGTCGATGAGTACGCGTTCGACGTTGTTAATGTCTTCGACCACGCGCGTCATGAGATCGCCGCTGGAGCGTTTGTCAAAGTAGTTGACCGGCAACCGCTGTAGTTTGCCAAACACTTCGCGCCGCATATCGAAGATGACGTTTTGCTCAAAATGATTGTTGATGCGAATGCGGAGGCTGTTGAAGAGATCGCGCAGGAGGAACGCACCCGCCATTGCAAGCACGGCCCATTTGAGGCGTTGGATGCCGCCGTCTTTTTGGATGATGCCATCGATGATGTATTCGGTGAGCTTCGGGTACGTGAGCGCGCACAGCAGCGAAAGCACCGCGCAGCCAACGGTGGCCAATGCGAGGAGCTTGTAGGGCAACAGATATTTCCACACGCGCCTGAGGACTTCGATCGTGGAACGCTTGCGCGCGGTGAACGTGGGATCGCCCGCCGGTGCGGAATGATCAGCGTGACTGTGACTGGACATCGCGGGAATGGAACCGATAAGACGCCAAGACGCCAAGGTTTATTTGAAGCGAAGGGAAGATTAAATCGGCACGCCGTCTTTGTCCCAGTGTTGGGCTTGGGCGCATTCGCCGTTGGTGATGAAAAATTCTTCGCGCTTTTGGCCGTTGTCGTACCAGCGCGTCCAATGGCCTTCGGGGCGGCCTTCTTGGAAAAATCCTTCAGCGGTCACACGGCCCCGCAGGTCGACCGCCTGCGCGCGGCCGGTGTAGGCGGTGTGTTCACTTTGAAAATAGGAAAGGCAGTCGAAGAAATCCTGTGAGGTCGGCATGTCCTGCACTGCGCCCACCACATCGCGCAATTCCAAATCCGCAAAACGAACTAATCGCACGCAGCGCGGCGTGAAAATGTGATGTCCTGAATCCGGCATGAACCTCCCTCTGCGCGAAAGGTACCCTGAGGCATTCCTCTGGCCCACGAAAACTTATCAACCAATTTCAGCCTTCTGCCTTTTGCCCGGAACCATTAACCTCGCGGGCGTGCCACGGGAGTACACATTGCAGCCCTACCGCGACACGGTTGATTTACAAATCGACTATGAGGTGGAGCTAAACGAATCGCAGCGTGCGGCTGTCACCGCGTTGCCGGGGCCGGCGTTGGTGATTGCGGGGGCGGGCTCGGGTAAGACGCGCACGCTCACGTATCGCGTGGCATATTTGCTGGAACAAGGCGTGCCGGCGGACCGCATTTTATTGCTGACGTTTACAAATAAAGCGGCCAAGGAAATGATGGGGCGGGTGACTGATTTGATTGGGCGCGATATGAGCGAGCTTTGGGGCGGCACGTTTCATTCCATTGGCCATCGCGTGCTGCGGCGGCACGCGGAGGCACTGGGGTTCACGCGGTCGTTTACCATTCAGGATCGTGAAGACGCCAAAGGGCTCATCACCGCGTGCATCGCCGAGGCGGACATCGACGTGAAGAGCACGCGCTTTCCCAAGCCGGATGTGGTCGGCGACATCGGCTCGCTCGCCATCAACAAGCAAGTGCCGGTGAGCGAAATTATTGAGGACCGCTATCCGTGGTTCGAGCCGTTGACTGAGCAAATCACCGACGTGCTCAATCGCTACACCAAACGTAAGCTCGCGAATGGGCTTATGGATTTTGATGATTTGCTGGTGTTGTGGCTGCGCTTGATGAAGGAGCACGAGGACTTGCGTACGATGTATCAGCAGCGGTTTCAGTTTGTGTTGGTGGATGAATATCAGGACACGAATTTGCTGCAGGCGGAGCTGATTGATCTGCTCGGTGCGCGCTTCAAAAACGTAATGGTGGTGGGCGATGATTCGCAGAGCATTTACTCGTGGCGCGGCGCGAATTACGCGAATATTATGGAGTTCCCCAAGCGTTATTCCGGTGCGCAGGTTTACAAAATCGAAACGAACTACCGCAGCACACCGGAGATTCTCAACCTCGCCAATGCCGCCATCGCCGCCAACACGAGGCAATTTGCCAAGGAACTGACCGCGTGTCGTGATTCCGGCGAGAAGCCGGCGAAAGTGGTGTGCAGCGCCGCCGACGAACAAGCGGCCTTTGTGGCGCAACGCGCGCTGGAGCTGCGCGAGGAGGGCATCGAGCTGAGCGATATGGCGGTGCTGTATCGCTCGCACTTTCACGCGCTGGAATTGCAGCTCGAACTAACGCGTCGCAACATCCCATTTTCCATTACAAGCGGCGTCCGGTTTTTTGAACAGGCGCACATTAAAGATGTGACGTCATACCTCAAGTGGCTGGCTAATCCTCGCGATGAACAGGCCTTTAAGCGCCTCGTGCTAATGCTGCCAGGCGTGGGCGGCATAACGGCACTCAAGTTGTGGGGCCAATTTCTGACCGCGCACGCGGGTAGTCGTCCCTTGGCGGAAGCGGTGCAGCTTTGTGCCGGCGTTCCCAAAAAAGCCAAAGTACCGTGGGCGCAGTTTTCCGCAACGGTTGCCCAGCTCGAAATCAAACCGGTGGCGGGCGATGCGGGCGCAATGATATCTCTGATTTTAGAGGCGGGCTATTCGGATTACGTCGAAGCGAATTACGACAAAGCACCGCAGCGTAAAGATGACATCGAGCAGCTCAGCGTGTTTGCGCGCCAATACGATTCGCTGGAAAATTTCCTGGCTGAGTTGGCGCTGCTCACCAATGTGGAGGCCGAACAGGAACGATCCGAAAATGAGGACGACGAGAAACTTCGCCTCACGACCATTCACCAAGCCAAGGGGCTGGAATTCAAAGTGGTGTTTGTCATTATGCTGTGCGACGGGATGTTCCCGAGCAATCGCTCGCTCGATTCGCTGGACGGCGAGGAGGAGGAGCGCCGCCTCTTTTATGTCGCCATCACGCGCGCGATGGACGAGCTGTACCTTTGCCATCCACTCATCCGCACCGTTGCCGCTGGCAGCAGTGATGATATGATTCAACTCCCGTCGCGTTTTCTCAAAGAGTTGCCCGATGAATTGTTCGATGAATGGAAGATTGGATCGTTTGATCCGTATCAGCAGGGCGCGTTTTAAATCAGATTCAAGCAGGGAGTGCTCTCCGAGCGCGCCAAGGCAGTTTCGGAGAAACCGCCCTACCGCAAAACACGCATTCCCGCTGGCGCTTCCAATTCCGGCTCCACCAAAAACGCTGTTGCCCACGCATCGCTTTCGGTGGCGGAATCGCACACCACCACCGCTACGCGCGCCGCTTGCGTGGGGCGGCCTGTGCGGGGATCGATGACGTGGCCTTGTTCGTTGCCTTTGGCGTCGATGAATGATTTACCGCCGATGCCGGAAACGGACAGCGATTCATTTTGCAAATCAACAAATTGCAGCGGCAACTGGTTTCCATCGGAATGTTCCACCGCCACGCGCCAGGGGGTTCCATTGGCTTGGGTGCCGTGCGCGCAGACGGTGCTGGTGCCGCCGTGGATGAGGAAATTTTCAAATTCATTTTCGAGCAATAACGCGGCGGCGCACTCCAGCGCGTAACCTTTGCCGATAGAACCGAGGTCGAGCATCACGCGATCGCGTGCGAATTGTACGGTGGTATTGGTGGCGTCAAGTTGGAGGTGCTGCATTCCCGTGCACGCAAGAGCTGCGGTGATGGCATCGGTGGTGGGTTCCGCGCCGGTGTCGTTTATAAAACGCCAGCACTTCATCAACGGCGCGAGGGTGATGTCGAAGGTGCCTTGGGTTTGTTGGCTCAAATCCACGCAGCGTTCGAGCAGCGTGAAGACTTCGGGTGACACGCGCACGGGCTCCAGCGAGGCGCGTTGGTTGAGGTGGGCAATTTCGCTGGTGGGTTGGTACAGACTGAGGATGCTTTCGAGCCGTACGATTTCCGCCAGCGCCTCTTCGGCGGCGGCTCGCAAAGTGGCCTCGGGCGCGCCGTGCAGAGCGACCTCGAAGCGAGTGGCCATTGCCTCGGCGGCGACGGTGGTGGGATGTTGGGCGGTCATTGTGCTGCCGGCATCTTGCCGGCAGGGGTTGCGTTTCTGACTTACCGGCAAGATGCCGGTAGCACATTACAAAAAAGGCTCCACGGTTACCCGCGGAGCCCGTGAATTTTCAATAGCCTCAGCCGCCGATTTCTTTGATGGGGCCGTACGGGCCTTGGTCGAGCTTGGCTTCCTCGGCGTAATCGTAGGCCTTGATCTCGCGGCCGGAGCCGTCGGTGATCTTGCGGGTCTTGGGATCAAAATGCGCCATAGTGCCACGTCGGTCGGCGATTTCCGCGAGGGAAATCACGGCCTGCACCCGGATGGCGAGGTCGATGCCGGCCACAGGTTCGTCGCCGTTGCGGATGCAGTCGAGCCAGTTTTTGTGGTGCTGCGGGGTGGTGTTTCCGCTCGGCTTTAAATTGGTAAAGGTCTCTGGGTCAAAATCTTCGGCTAAATGTTTTTCAGGTTTATATTCTAGAGTATCACCGGTTGAACTAAGGGCTATTGTTCCATGATGGCCGCGGATTAACTCATTGAAGCCTGCTCCATGAATTGAAGAACTTGTGACCATTAAGGTTCCTCCGCTCGGAAACTCTGCCATGACTTGGGTATTGTCACTCACATCACGGTCGGGTGTGACATGACGGGAACCGAAGCATGCTACTCTACTTGGAAATTCCGGCTTGCCAAGGGCTCTCATTAGCGGGAACAGACGGTGAGGAACAAGGTCACCCAGTAGACCCGCGCAATACGGGAGATACTTGCGCCAGCGGAAGTAGTGGTCGGCGTTGAAGCCCCTTTGCTTCATGTCCTCGCGGAGCCAGCCAATCTTGCCTTTCTCGGTGGCCCATTGGATGTCGCCCTTTGTGGCCCAAGGCTGCAGGCGGTAGTTCCATTCGCCCTTTGGGTTGTTGCGCATGTACGAACCTTGCGCGAGCACGAGCGGGCCCAACTTGCCTTGGGCGATCAACTCGGCGGCCTTGGCGAAGTTTCCGCAACTGGTAATCTGCGAACCCACCTGCACCTTGCGCTTGGTGCGCTTCACGGCATCATAGAACTTGAACGCTTCGCCGAGGTAACGCGTCATTGGTTTCTCAACATAAATGTCTTTGCCGGTCTCCATCGCCTCGATGCAAATGCGCGTGTGCCAGTGATCCACCGTGGCGCACACCACCGCGTCGATGTCCTTGCGCTCGATCACTTTGCGGTAATCTGTATAGGCCTCAACCTTGTCTTTCGATTCTCTGGTGATGAAAGCTTTGGCATTATTGGCGCGGTGTGTGGACACATCACAAACTGCAGCCTGCGCAATGTTATTACCTTCAGCATTCTGTCGCATTTGACGCACATGCGCACCGAAACCTCTGCCACCGACACCGATATAGCCTACAATAATCCTTTCGTTTGCGCCCTTCACATTGGCTGAGGGTGCCTTGTTACCAGCGTACACCGGGATCTTCAACGCAGCGGCAGCGGCGGCCACCGTGCCGGTTTTTTTGAGGAATTTTCGGCGGGTTTCGCCGGACTTGGGGGATTGTTTTTTGTTGCTCATAAATTGCCTTTGGTTTTGTTGCCCAACTGGAGTCTCAGAGGATAGCTCCAAGCGGGCAATCGTCAACCCTGAATCTCCCTTGTGCTGCCGGCAAGATGCCGACAGCACATCGGTCTGTGAATTGGATTTGGTTGCCCTTGCCCGCCGTCTCCGGACAATGCCCTGATGCTTGCCGTCGCGCCGCCGATTTCTTCGATCGATTGGGCGGTGATTTTTGTTTACCTCACCGGTATCATCGCACTCGGTCTGTGGCTGGGGCGCGGGCAGAAAACCACACGCGATTATTTCCTAGGCGGCCGCGATCTGCCGTGGTGGGCCGTGGCGTTTTCCATCGTAGCCACCGAGACCAGCGCGCTTACGTTTATCGGTGTGCCCGCGATGGCGTATGGTGGCAATTTGATGTTCATCCAAATCGTCATCGGCTACGTGATTGGCCGCATCGTATTGGCGGTGGTGATGGTGCCGTTGTATTTCAAAAAAGAAATCTACTCACCCTACGCGCTCATCGGCAACGCCTTCGGAACCGGCGCGCACAAGACGGCGGCTGTGATGTTTCTCATCGCCGGCACGCTCGCCGCTGGCGTGCGCGTGTTTGTTACGTGCATCCCTCTGCAGCTCATGCTCGATTGGCCTGTGCTGCCGGCCATCCTGCTCTTTGTTGGCTTGTCGCTCGTATACACTTATGTGGGCGGATTGAAAGCCGTGGTGTGGACCGATGCCGCGCAATTCATTCTCTTCGTGGCCGGTGGATTGTTTGCGTTGTTTTATATTCCAACGCTCATCGACGGCGGCTGGAGCGGCGCGATGGAAACCGCTCGCGCGGCTGACAAACTCGAATGGCTTAACACAAAATTATCCCTCGCAGCGCCGTATAACCTCGGGATGGGTATCTTCGGTGCGGGCGTGTTTGTGCTGTTTACGCACGGCGTCGATCAACTCGTGGCCCAGCGTGTGCTCGCCTGTCGCTCCATCGCCGACGGTCGCAAAGCACTGACCTTTTGCGCCATTGTGATTCTGCCGATGATGCTACTTTTCCTAATGGTTGGCGTGTTGCTTTGGGTGCTCTATCAGCAAAGCCCCATCCCCATCGACATTCCGGAAAATTCGTTTGGCAAAAAACAAACCGATTTTGTCTTCCCCATATTCATGCTCGCCCAAGCACCGGTGGGGGTGAAGGGCCTTCTGCTTGTCGGCATCTTTGCCGCCGCCATGTCATCGGTAAGTTCTGCCCTCAGTGCGTTGTCGTCCGTGACCGTGATGGATCTCGGACTTGCGAACCCGAAAGCCAGTGACGGCCAAAAACTCAAACTCAGCCGTTGGACGACTTTGTTTTGGGGCGCAATGCTCATCGGGGTCGCCTTCGCCAGCCGCGAAGTGGAATCGGTAATGGACGCCGCCTTTAGCCTTGTGGGCCTTGCCAGCGGCGGCTTGCTGGGCGGCGTGCTGTTGGCGCTCATCTTAAAGAAGGGTCGCGGTACGCCCATCATCCTTGGAATGGCAGTTTCGTTGCTGGCCATGCTTGCCATCAAGTACGGCTTGAAAGATCTCATCCATTGGCCGTGGTACACTGCGGTTGGCTGCAGCATCACTGTTGGAGTGGCATTGCTTACAAGAGCAGCCCAAGATAAATAGCCACAGAGGATCTAATTCACCCGTTTAAACTCAAATGCCCCAGCGCAAGTAGTCCATAAAACGTATACTCGCAGTCGAGATAATCATCCGACCAGTGGCCGTGGAATCCGCCGGTGGCGTTCCACAATGAATCGACAAAGTCGAGGCAGCGGTCAGTTTCTTCTTCCGTGAGCCGCACGTCCATCGCGGCCAGCGCATGGAGGGCAGTGGCGGTGGAGAGGAGATCGGGCATGGGCGCGCCAGGCACGGCGACGAAGCCGCCTTGCGGATGCAGCCGTGCGCGCAGCCATTGGCCGACTTCGGCGTTGATGGGGAGGTGCAGATTATTGAGAAGCACCACCGCGCCCGCAGTGGGGTTAGTGGAGCCGATGGGGAGGTTGGGATGATTGTTCCACGCGTGATCGGGCGTCTCCAGTTTTTTGAGGCTCTGCAAAATGCGCAGCGGCTTGGGAGGCAGCTTCCCCATATCCTGATACGCGCCGAGGGCGAGGAAGGAGCCGTACGCCGTGCCGTGTTCGCGTTTCAGGTTATTGTCCCAACCGCCGCACGGTTTGCGGAAGGACTCAAGGCGTTGGAGCAGTTTGGCGCGCAAGCCTTTCGGCATCCTGTCTTTTCCCAGCGAACCCCAACAACGCGTGAGGCAACTAAGGTGCACGAGGTCCAGCCCATCGCCATCAGCAAACGTGCCTAGGAATTTTTCAACCGCATCGAGATTTGGTTCCGCTTGAAACACCGCGTACGCGTCCAGCCCGAACACGGTGTAGTAAAGATCACTCTTCCCCGAGCGATCCTTGAAGCCGCCATCGGAATTCTGCTGCCCTCGAAGAAATTCCTTAACCAATCCCGCCGCTTCCCCCAACACAGTTGGCGCCACCCGCGCCACCTGTAACATTTCGAGGCGAAGGCTCATGAACTAGAAAAAATGACTAAGCGACCACTTGCGCTCCGTTGCCGTTTTTGGCACGGACTTTTTCCAGCTCGCTGATTTCTTGGACTTCGCTGCACCAGCCCTTGACAACGGTGTCGTTGAAAATTTTACCGATGACGCGGCGGAGGAGGCCTTTGAGGTTGGCGTTTTCCAAATCGTTCAGCGAGCGGATGGCGAGTTCTTTGTAGGTGATCTGCAAATCTTCGGCGCGTTTTACAGCTTTGAGGTCGAGGTACCATTGCTCGATTTGCGCGAAGGTGACGCCTTCCGGCAACTGCCGCCGCCACACTTGGGCGAGCTGTTCCTTTTGGTCGCCCTTTGCCTTTTCGTGCGCGATGGCGAGCAACAGAGTGGGGCGGAGGCCGACGAGGTCGTTAGTGTCACCTTCCTCGCCGAGGTCGGAGAGGTCGTCGCGAATTTGATAGGCGATGCCGAGGTTTTTGCTGTACTCGCCGAGCACTTCGGAGACTTCCTCGTACTTGCCAATATCGGCGGCAATGGAGCCGAGGCGCAGAGCGACCTCAAATGCGGGCGCGGTTTTTTGGCGGAAAATATCGAGCACCTGCACGGACTTGAGCGGCTCGGGTTTGCGCTGCCAAACCAGCTCCGCGCCTTGGCCGCGGCAGAGGTGGCGTTGGCCATTTGCTGCTACTTGCAGCATCGCGGCGCGTTGTTCGGCGGAGAGGGTCGTTTCGCCGAGGAGGCGATAGCCTTCGCCGATAAGGAGGTCGCCGACGTTGAGCGCCACGCCGAGGCCGTGTTCTTCGTGCAAAGTTTTTTCACCATAACGCTCGGCGTCTTCGTCCTCGATGTCGTCGTGGATGAGTGAGGCTTTGTGAAAACACTCGACGGCGACGGCGACTTTTTTGAGGTCGTCGTGGATAGCTTCAGTGGCATCATCGCGCAGCGCTTGATACGCCGCCACGCTAAGGAAAGGTCGCCAGCGCTTGCCGGCGCGTGCGAGCCAAGCGCGGCCGATGAATTCAGTTTCGCCTTCGCCCTCGCCCATAATGGCAGTGAGCGATTCGGGCGTGAACCACGTTTCCACTTCGTCGTGCAGCCCGCTCAAATCCAAACGGCGCGTGTGGTCGTCACTGGTGAGGTATATATAATCCCAAATCCAATCCTCATCGACGGCGGTGTCGATGCAATCATCCTGCAGCAACGGAATCGCCACGCCCGGCACGGCCGCCGCTTCCATGTACGGGAAGGCGCGTTCGAGCACAGGGATGCACGCCACGCCGACGATGGCGTCAATCTTGCCGGTTTGGATGAGGCTCATCACGATGGCGCTGCCCTCGGCGACGAGCGCCGCATAGCCGAGCTTCTCCGCCTCGTATTCCAAATCCTGAATGCTGCACAGCCCGCAGCTCTTGCAAAGCAGTCCAAACTCATCAAAGGGCGCGGGGCACTTGGCTTCCACGCGGAGGCATTTGGGGACCATCAACAGTCGGCGTTCGAAGGGCACGGCGGCGAGTGTTTCGCGCCAGAGTTCGTTGTTGATGAGAATGCCGATGTAGTCGCGGTAAATTTCCTTGGTTCCGAGCGCGGCGACCAATTCGTCCGCGTGCACTTTGAGGTCCTCCATCGGCACTGGCGGCACGAGGGTTTGCTCGGTCACATAATGCCGTACCTCCCGCAGGATGGTTTCGCGTTCCTCGCGGGTCTGGGGAATATTCTCGCGCGGCGTCCGCGGCTTGCGCTGCGGAACGACCCGTGGAATCTTCAATGGTGCGCTGGCGGTGGTCATTCAGTTCAAAAGCCGGCCGAGCCGGTGGCGTTGCGTGTGCGGCAGTTTCGCGGATGTGAGACGCCAATGCGAGTGGAATGTTTCAAGCAAGTTAACCTGACTTCTGAGCCGCCAAGGCCGCTGTTGCCTTGGCATTAGCGGCTGCCGATTTTTCGGCGATTTCATCGGCGCTGGGGAGGCTTTGCAAAACTTCGAGCGGGATGTCGATGTCGGCTTCGGCGGCGAGTTTGGTGAGGCACTTGGTGCGTTCGCCGAGCGCTTTGTCCGAGCTGCGTTCTTTGGAAAAACGACTACGTGAGCGTTGGCTTCGGTCGCGGAGCATTTGGTACACGTCACCGCCGAGCAGCGCGGAGATGTCGATTTTCATTTTCTCGCGATTGAGGTCACCATCGCTCACCACGTCGCCATTGATGGGGCCGCTTTTGTATTTAGGAAACATAATGGCCGCCTCGGGGCACACGCGACTGCAAGCGGGACAGTTGGTTTTGCAGTTGTCGTTGTTTTGTACTTGGATTTCCTGCTCGTCATCCACCCCGTAAACGTCGAATAAACAAAACGAAAGACACTGCATGCAGTTCGTGCAGCGGTCGTAATCGATGACCGGAAACCACGGCTTCCATTCGCCGTGCTGAGCGGTTTGGGTGGACGCGCGTTCCTCCTCAACCAGTGCCGTGATGCCCTCGGCATCGAGTCCATCAATATCGCGAAACCGAATTGGCACCGCGCCATTGGCATCCTCCGCCTCCGGCGTTTGGCCATTTTCAAAACGCCCGAGCACCAACAGCGCACTGTCATCTGCCGGGGCCACTGCGCCCGAGCCGGCGCAAGTTACGGCGTACCCTTTCCTCAGCAGCGCAGTCAACGTGGAGCCACGTTCCGCCGCATCCAAAGTTGCCGCGCCCGCGCCCTCATAAAGGACGATTCGCAAAGTTGTCTCGTCAGCAATGGCCATTGTTAAATTTTCTTTTCCCCTTCCGTTGCAGCCGCCAATTCATCGGCGGCCAGATTGGGAGTCACCTTTTCTTCAAGCAGCGCGCTCGCCGCATCTTTGGCGGATAACTCGCGCATATTCACCACCTCCGTACGATCGGCATTCAATGGCGCTTGGCACCCACCGAAAAGCCATTTCACCGCGCGCGGATAACAAGCCGCGATTTTTACTGGGGCCTCCCCCGCCGCCAGCCGTTTGAGTGCTGGATCACGCCGCGCCGCCATCTCGCACAAATCCGCTACTGCCTCAAAAGCTTGGCCCGATTCGCACAGCGATTGCAGCACGCCGGCCTTCACCTCCTCCGGCACCACTTGTGCGTAGTTGCAATGGCAAAAAAGAATGCGGGGTTTGTCGGCCATGAATGCGGAGAGGGTATAGGCGCGCGCTGCCTTTGCCAACGCGGAAGTCACATGAGGTCGGTCACACGGTGGGTGGGCTCTGGCTTGCCGGGGCGGAAGTGTTCGAGGTGGTCGAGGGTGGCGGTGAGGGCTTTTGGGGTGTTGGCGAGGGCGGTTTCGACGGTGGATTTTAATGTTTCGGGGTCGGCTTCGGCGCGGAGGTTTATAATGAGTTGGGCGCTTTCGATGGGGGAATCGAGGTCGGCGGAGAGTTCGGGTACGAAATCGTTTCGTACGAGGTTGATGATGGCGACTTGGCCATCGAGGCCTGCATCGGGGCTGAGGGTCATTTTTAGGTGGGCGATTTCGGCGGAGGCTTCGTTGAGTTGCGATTGGATGTCGGTGGCGAATTGTTGCAGCACGGGCCCGGCTTCGAATGGGGCGGCAGCGCGAAGCTGCACGGTGGCGTTGAGCCAGCCGAGCAGGGCTTCGCCTTCGGCGTAGAGTTCGTAATCCACTTCCATCACGGCGCGGGCGATTTGCTCGGCCTCGGTGATGCGGGCGAACCATTCCTCCAAGGACTTGCTGTTGCGGGCGGAGATTTGGAGGACTTCGGCGTTTGGAAATTCTTCGGTGAGTTTGTCGTGCAGTGCAGCGAGAGCGGCGGGCTCAAGCAGGTCGGTCTTGTTGATGACGATGAGGTCGGCTTCCTCGAGTTGTTTGCGGTAAATGTAAGTGACCTTTTCAGAAAACTGGCCGCCTTCGCTCAGGCCAAAAATGCGCTCGGCGCGGATGGGGTCAACCAACACGCTTAGTGGTGCGATGCTGAAGTCGCCGCCATAAATTCGCCGCAGCGGATAGGTGACCGTGGCAACAAGGTCGGTGCAACTGCCAACTGGTTCGGCGATGAACACATTCGGCCGCGATTGTTCAGTGAGTTTGTTGGCGGCATCGACGAGTGAATTGAACCGGCAACAAAAACAGCCACCCGGGATTTCTTCCGTGGCAAATCCCTTTGCGCGCAGCATCGCGGTATCAACCAACTCGCGGCCTTGATCGTTGGTGATGAGCCCAACGGTGCTGCCGGTTTTGGTCAAGTGCTGCGCCAGTGCGGCGACGCAAGTGGTTTTGCCCGCGCCGAGGAAGCCGCCAATCATAATATAACGTGCGCGGCTCATTCCTGTGCTTTTTGTTGCTCGAGCATTTTGTCGATGGTTTGGTTGAGGATAGCGGCGTAGCCCTCGGCGTCCACGCATTTGTCATCGAGCG